>NZ_JBSTYP010000061.1:0-29164 GCF_054052405.1 Aeromonas aquatilis
GAAAGGCTGGGGTATCCATGATGGTAGACCTCAAGGTGATGGCCTACTTCAAGCTTAGCCTTTCAACACGTAATTGGGACATAGCCAAAAGTATGGCTTGCCCTTGAGCAGCAACAGATCGTGGGGGCCGTTCAGCTCGCGCTCTGCGGCAAGGCCAACGGCCGCCACCGGGGCGAAGTGGAAAAACTGATGGTGCTGCAAACGGCGAGAGGTAACGGCGTTGGCCGTGCGCTGATGCTGGCAATGGAACAAGGCGCCCATGCCGCGGACCGCTCCTTGCTGGTGCTGGATACCCGCGCCGGTGACGTGGCCTCCCACCTCTATCGCCAACTTGGCTATCTGGAGGCGGGCCAGATCCCGGGCTTTGCGCTCGGCGCCGATGGCGAGCTTGCTGCGACAGTCATCTTCTACAAATCGCGCTAAACGCCGCATCCCCCCATCCGAAAACAGCAGGGCCGGTCTGATGACCGGCCCTGCTTATTGCGATGGGATCTATCAGCCTCACGACAGTTTGATGGCCCGCACCTGAACTTCCGGCAAGGCGAAGGCATCTTGCGCGGCGATCAGTTGCAGCTCGTAAGCCTGCTGACGCCAGGTCTCTTGCAGCACCGCATCTACCGAGGCGTTGGTGCGCTCGAACGCGCTGACCGCATCGTGACCGGCCAGCAAATTCGCCAGCATAAGGGCGCTGATAAGATCGCCAACCCCCACCGGCTGGCGGGCAAAGTCATAGAGCGGACGGGCAATCAGGTAATCCCCTTGCGGAGTTGCCAGTAACATCTCGAAGCGGCTGGAGTCCTGCGCCGCACGACCGAGATGCTTGACCAGCACCAGCTTGACGCCGCGGGCCAGCAGCTGATGAGCGGCGGCGCGGGTCTGGGCCAGATCCGCCAGATGGGTATCGCAGAGGGTCTCCAGCTCCAGCAGGTTGGGGGCCATCATATCGGCCACCGGCAGCGCCTGCTCGGTCAGGAAACGGGTGACGCCGGGGGCAACGATGCACCCCTTCTCCGGATGACCCATCACTGGGTCGCAGAAGTAGATGGCATCGGGGTTGGCCGCCTTGACGGCGTTGACCACGGTCAGGATCTCGTCACCCTGCTCGGCGGAGCCGAGATAGCCACTCAGCACGGCGTCACAGCCGCTCAACGCCTCGATATTGCCCAATCCTTTCACCAGCGCACTGATATGACCCGCCGGCATCGCCATCCCCTGCCACCCCTGGGCATATTGGGTGTGGTTGGAAAACTGCACCGTGTTGATTGGCCATACATCCATACCAAGGCGGCGCATGGGGAAGACGGCCGCGCTGTTGCCGGCACAACCAAAGACCACGTGGGACTGAATAGAGAGAACGGATTTCATCGGGAATACCACAGCAAAGGATCAGCAAGGTGGGCAATATATCGGATGAAGATAATAAAACGCCACCTTGGCGCGGGATGAACAGGCAATTTCCTGACTAAAGACAGTTTTTTTACGCCATTTGGCCCACGTCGACAAGGTGAGCGGCGCCATGATGCGCCGCGTCCGTCACATCCCGTTGCGTTCAACAGCATGACGGGCAAAGTGATAGACCCACCCCTCATCACACGGCATGTCACTGGGTGGCGAAATCAGCTCAGGCAATACAGTCACCTTGCCACCAGCGGCATATTGCAGTGCCATCAGGGCGCAGAGCGCCGCATCGTAGCGATCGGTGCCGACCAGCACGTCCGCAGGCAGTAAGGCCGCCAGCTCGGGCCGTGCCGGGGAGGCCTTGCCGCCCACTTTGGCCAATGCCGGATAGACCTCCAGCACGGCACGACTGGCCTTCGGGGCAACGGTCGGCACCAGTTGCAGATCCGAGAGCCGCGGCAGCATGGAGAGCGCCAGGGTGGCATTGTTACCGAGCCGATCGAAGGTGGCCGACAGCGGCTTCTTGCCATATTGCTGATACAACCAACGCTCGCAGTCGCGATAGGCATAGGGGTTGTCGATTTCTCGCTCGGGCACGGCGCAGGAGAGCGGCTGGCCATTAAGCAGGTCGCGCAAGGCGCGGGGAAAAGCGAGCGGCGCATCGATACCGAGCGCCAGTTGCGGGCAGGCTTCTACCTGCATCAGGGTCAGCTCGTTTTGCAGGGCGGGACGCAGCAGAGCGGCCAGATCCGGCGCCACCCGCGAGCTCAGACGAAACAGCGGCGACACCCCGAGCCAGTGCAGGCTGTTGGAGTCGGCCTGCCAGCCCACCACGGCCACCGTCTGGGCACTGCCCTGCCAGCCACGCACATCCCAGCCAATCCCGATTGCACTCATCTGCCCTGCCGTCATCAATTACCTCTGTTCGCCTGTCACAAGTTGCAAGAGGCACAGGGTAATCAGCAGAGGCCCTTAACGCAAAGCGAACCGCCTTGGTCAGAACGATTTCTGGAAGTTCACCAGCGGCAGAATGGGGAACACGCCGTTGGCGGCGTAGTTGGCCAGCACAATCTACAGGCCGTCAGGTCTTTTAAATGCGCCACCTCAAGGACAATCGGCCACTTTTTCACAGCGAGTGGCCCCTCTTCCTTTCTTTGCCTGAGCGAACTGCCTAAAATAGTCGCCCTGCTGTATCCGGCATTCATCCATCTAGAGGATTTCCCATGGAGACGTTTCTGCTCGAAGGCCACCCCTTCGTTGCCTTGTGTGACCTTATCAAACATCAGGGGTGGGCCGATTGTGGCGGTGCCGCCAAAGCGCTCGTTGCCGAAGGGCTGGTCGAGGTGGACGGTCAGGTGGAGACCCGCAAGCGCTGCAAGATCGTGGCCGAACAGGTGGTCAACTTCAACGGCATGAAGGTCGTGGTGAAAGAGGGCGTCAGCTCGGAAATTGGCTAAACCCATCTTGGGTAGCCACTCTCCGGCAACCCGCTAGCTGGCCTTGATCGACAGGGTCAGCACAAAACGCGCCATCGCCTCATCCCCGTTCAATGACGGACAGGTGGCCACCACCTGGATGGGGCGATTGATGCGCTGACCGCTCTCCAGCGACTCGTCGATCATGGCGTCGATCTCCTCTCCGGCCGCGCAGTCAAACTGCACATCCCCCTCGGGCCGCTTCAAAAACTCCCCCTGCACATCCTTGAAGGCGAAGTGCACCTTCTTGCGTCGCTGCCGCCCCTTCTCCATCACCAGCAGACCGCCTACCAGATCGGCGCCGGTCGCCAGCGCGCCAAAATACATGCTACCCAGGTGGTTGCGGGTACGCCAGCCAAGGGGAATGCGAATGCGCAGCGCCTTGGCGTTCATCTCTTCGATGATCGGGGCACAAAACCCGATGACGGGAATGTAGCGCCAGGCAAACAGCCGAAGCGCCAGATTGGCTTTGAAGCGTTGCAAATCCATATGCGAACTGATCCGATGAGTTAATGTAAACAACATGTTGCCTGCATCTGCGCCATTCGACAAGCACAGGGATCACGGTTACGACCATTTGATCGGCGCAAAAAAAGAGGGAACCGCACCGGTTCCCTCTTATTGTTCATCTCACAGTTCAAAGCAGATGTACCGATCAGGCGCGCTTCTCTTCGAGCCAAGCCCCCTGGCTCTGCATCTCGAACAGCTGGGCATAGTGACCGCCGAGGGCCATCAGCTCGCTATGATTGCCCCGCTCGCTCACCTGACCGCGGGAGAGCAGCAGGATCTCGTCCGCATCGACGATGGTCGAGAGGCGGTGGGCGATGGCGATGGTAGTGCGGCCACGACGGGCAGCAGAGATCGCCTGCGACAGCGCCAACTCGGTCTGGGAGTCCACGCTGGCCGTCGCTTCATCCAGAATGAGGATACGCGGATCCCCCACCAGTGCACGGGCAAAGGAGAGCAGTTGCCGCTGACCGGCGGAGAGGTTCTTGCCCCCCTCCTCCATCAGGGTGTTGATCCCCTGTGGCAGGCTACGCACAAACTCGGCCAGCTGCACCTCGCTCAGCGCCTGCCAGAGCCGCGCTTCATCTATACCGGCGCGGCCGAGACGCAGGTTCTCCGCCAGGGTGCCGACGAAGATAAAGGGATCTTGCTGCACCAGCCCGATGCTGCGGCGCACCGCCGCCAGCGACAGGGTATCCAGTGCGTGATCATCGAAGCGGATCTGCCCCTGATCCAGCGGATAGAAGCCCATCAGCAGGCTGATGATGGTGGACTTGCCGCTGCCGGTATGGCCCACCAGCGCCAGCATCTGGCCCGGTTTTGCGGCAAAGCTGACCTCCCGCAGCACCTGCTGCTCACCATCGTAGGAGAAACTCACTCGCTCGAAACTGACCCGCCCTTCCAGCGGGCGCAGCTCGCCCTCGGTGCTCTCGCGGGTTTCATCGAGCAGGGCAAAGACCCGCTCCCCCGCCACCATCGCCTGCTGCAGCTGGTTGAGCTGGTTGGTCATCTCGATGAGCGGCTCGATCATCCGGCCCAGATAACTGATAAAGGCGTAGAGCACCCCCACCTGAATGGCACCCGCGTGGCTCACCCCCTCGTGGGCAAACAGCGCCAACAGGCCGATCAGCACCATCATGTAGAAGAGATCGATGAGCGGGCGCAGCAAGATGCCGTTGATCTTGAGGCTCTTGATCCGTGCCGACCAGTGCTGCTGGTTCACCTCGGCAAAGGCGTTGGCAAAGTGGCGCTCCTGCACCATCGCCTGGATCACCGGCATCCCCTGCAGCGACTCGTTGAGGCGGCTGTTGATGTCGGAAAGCAGACTGCGGGTCGCTCGCACCACCGGCACACTCAGTTTCTGGTAGAGCCACATCACCCCGCCCACTGCGGGCAGCAACAGGGAGCAGACCAGCATCAGCCGCAGATCCAGCAGCGCCATAGAGATGAGGATGCCACACAGCAGCACCACTTTTTGCACCAGCAAGCCAATCACCTGCACATAGAGGTTCATGATCGCCTCGGTGTCGTTGGTGATGCGGGAAATCAGCGAGCCGGATCGATGCTTGTCAAAGTAGCGGGCCGGCAAGCGGATGGCGGTGGCAAACACCTGCTCGCGCAAGGTTTGCACCACCGCCTGGGCGATGCGGTTAAAGCGCAGGGATTGCAAATAGAAGCCCGCCGCCGAGAGTACCTGCAAGCCCAGATAGCCCGCTGCAATCAGGGCTATGGTAGGCAGCACGATATTGCGAGGCGCCAGATAGTCATCGATAAAAAGCTTGATCAGCAGCGGCCCGGCCACTTCGGCGCCGGTGGCGAGCAGCAAACAGATCCCCGCCTGGATCAGCCAGCGAGGATACTGGGCGCAGTAGGCGAGCAGTCGTTTAATGGTCGGATTCACAGGCTCTCCTCCACCGCTTCTTCGAGACGCTGATAACGCACCATATCTGCATACCAGCCATTGTGCGCCATCAGGGTACCGTGATGACCCCGCTCGCTGATGGCCCCCTGCTCCAGCACCAGGATCTCGTCGGCCTGCTCCACCGCCGTCATGCGATGGCTGACCAGGATCAGGGTGCGACGATGGGCCTTGAGGGAATGCAGAATTTGCTGCTCGGTGTGGGCATCCACCGCCGAGAGCGCATCATCGAGCACCAGAATGGGTGCATCCAGCAGCAGGGCGCGGGCAATGGCCAGCCGCTGTTTCTGGCCGCCGGAGAGGGTCACCCCTTTCTCCCCCACCTCGGTCTCATAGCCCTTGGGAAAACGCACGATATCATCGTGGACACAGGCAATGCGCGCCACCCGTTCGACCTCCTCGCGGCTCGCATCGGGTTTGCCCAGGGCGATATTGGCGGCGATGGTGGTGGAAAACAGGAATGGCTCCTGCGGCACATAGGCAAACTGGCTGCGCAGTGTGGCGAGCGGCAGCTGGTCAATCGGAACGCCCCCCATAGCTATCGAACCGTGAGTCGGATTGGCAAGGCGCATCAACAGCTTGAGCAGGGAGCTCTTGCCTGCCCCAGTGCGCCCCACCACCCCGAGCATCCCCCCTTGCTTGAGGGTAACGTCGATATCCGCAAGCAGGGTGCGCTGCTCGAGTCGATAGCTCACCCCTTTGATCTGCAAAGGAAAGGCAGAGGTAAACGCGGCCGGCTGGACGGGCTCTTCGATATCGCTGCGCTCCCCCAGCAGGCTCTCGATGCGGGAGTAGGCGGCACTGCCCCGCTCGATGATGTTGAACAGCCAGGCGATGGCAAACATTGGCCAGATCAGCTGGCCGAGATACATGGTGAAGCTGGTGAGCTCACCCAGGGTCAACTCATCGCGCAGCACCAGCACACTGCCCCCCGCCACCGCGAGGAAGTAGGAGCAACCGATACAGAGATAGATGACCGGATCGAATTTGGCATCGATGCGGGCCACCGCCATATTGCGCTCCCCCGCCTGTTTGGTCAGCTCGGCAAAGCCTTCATCTTCCAGCGATTCAACCGCATAGGATTTCAACACCCGCACGCCGGAAAGGGCCTCCTGGGTCTTGTTGTTGAGCCTGGAGAAGGCCCCTTGCGCCGCCTTGAACTGGGTGTAGATCTGGGTGCCGAAGCGGTTCATGAAATAGGCCATCACCGGCAGCGGCAGCAAGGAGACCAGCGTCAACTGCCAGGAGTACTGGCTGCACATGATGGAGAGCACCAATACCCCGACCATGATGGAGTCCACCAGGGTCAGCACCCCTTCGCCAGCGGTCATCTCCACCGCCTGAATGTCGTTGGTGGCATGGGCCATCAGATCGCCTGTGCGGTGGCGCTGATAAAAATCGGGGCTCATCCGGGTGAAATGGCTGAACAGGCGATTGCGCAACACATAGGCCAGACGGTAAGAGGCACCAAACAGCATCACCCGCCAAACGTAACGCAGCAAATAGATGAGCACGCCGAGTCCGAACAGCCCGGCCAGATAGCGCATCAGGGTGCCATTATCGAGATCCCCTTTGGTGATACCATCCACCACCCAGCCCACCACTTTGGGCGGAATAACGGTCAACAGGGCCACCATCAGCAGCAAGGAGATGGCGGCCAGATAACGGGGCCACTGCTCCTTGAAAAACCAGCTCAATCGTAGAAATACGCTCACACCACCAACCTTTAGCGCTATCTGCCCGTGACCGCTCCAAGGAGCCGCCATCAGAGAAGCCACGCAGAACCAGAAGAATGAAAACAATCGCCTCCGACTGGAGGCGATTCGAATGAAAGCTCATCATATCCCGAACCGGGATGGTTGAGAATAATTACTATTTAATTCACTGTGACATGCGATCATCCCCTGACGAATAGGGATTGTACGAATTTTCATGCTGCTCACCGGTCAACAAGAAATGTGACACTTCTTCCCGGGTCTGGCTGAAGACCTGTTGCAACTGCTCCAGATCTGTCTCGCTTAGCACCTCGTTTTGCCGCAGGCGCCACTCCAGCTCGCCAGCCACCAATTGCAGACGGGCCGCCGAGATATTGGCAGACACCCCCTTGAGGGTGTGCAACAACTTGCTGGCCACCTCGGGTTGCTGACGGCGCAGGGCGGAGCGGATCTCCCACAGATCGTCCTTGTGCTCCGACATGAACAGCTTGAACAGGATCTGCAACGCCTCCTTGTCCTGCTCCAGTCGTTTGAGGGCATCCTGCAGATCGAGAATCCCGATCATATCCGGCGGTTTCACCTCCATGATCCCTGCCTGCTCCACCCCTTGCGGCTTCACCCACTGCAACAGGTTATTGTAGAGATCCAGCTTGCTCACCGGCTTGGTAACATAGCCATTCATCCCCACCCCCAGACAGCGCTCCTTGTCACCTTGCATGGCACTGGCGGTGAGGGCAATGATCGGCACATCGTGCTTGTCGACCATCTTGCGGATCTGGCGGGTGGCATCGAGTCCATCCAGCACCGGCATCTGCAGATCCATCAGGATCACATCAAAAGGTTGCTCGGCGACCCGCTCCACCGCCTCCCGGCCATTGCTGACTACGCACACCACCGCATCGACCCGCCGCAGATACTCGATGATCAGCTGCTGATTGACCCGGTTGTCTTCCGCCAACAGCACTCTGGTGCCCTGCAGCAGGGATTTGAAGTGCTGCTGATCCCCCTGCGCCTCGGCCTTGCGCAGGTGGAGTTCATAGGAACTGCCATTGAGCAGCTCATCCACCTTGGCCAGCAGGGCATTTTCGGTCATCGGCTTGGGCAGGAAATGGGTCAGTCCCATGCTGTCCATCCGGGCGTGCAACCCATCTCTGGCCCAGGCGCTAATCATCAGGATGGGGATCCGCCGCCACTGGCTGTGCTGATACATCTCCAGCGCCAGATCGAGCCCATCCTCCTGACCCATGCGCCAGTCGAGGATCGCCAACCGCAGACTCGGCCCCTCTTCACGGAGCAGCTGGCGGGCGCGTGACAGGGAGTTGACCGGCAGCACTCGCACACCCGCGCGAGTCAGAATGTCGCGGGCCAGATCCAGCACCAGCTCGTTGTCATCCATCACCATCACCAGCGGCTGGTGCTCGAAGAAGACCTTCCGACCTGCCACGCCGTAGACCGCCTGCGCCATCGGGAGATCGAACTGGAACAGGGAGCCCACGCCGGGCTTGCTCTGGACAATGATCCTCCCCCCCATCAGCTCGACCAGCCGCTGGGAAATATTGAGACCCAGACCCGAGCCGCCATATTTGCGGGTATTGCCCGCCTCCAGCTGGGTAAAGGCCTGAAAAAGCTGGCTCTGCTTCTCTTCGGCAATACCGATGCCGGTATCGCGCACGCTGAAGCGGATCCGCATTGGATGAGGGGTAGCCAGCTCGATGGAGACTTCGACTTCACCACGCTCGGTAAACTTGATGGCGTTGTTCACCAGATTGACCAGCACCTGTCCCAACCGCAGGGGATCCCCGCGCAAGAAGACCGGCACCTCCGGCGACTTGCGAATGATTACCTCCACATGTTTGCGCTCCGCCAGATCGGCAAACATCCCCGCCAGCGAGTCGAGCTGCTCGCTGAGATCGAAGTCGATCTCCTCTAGCGTCAGCTTGCCGGACTCCACCTTGGTCAGATCAAGGATGTCGTTGATAAGCAGCAGCAAGGTATCGGATGAGGATTTGATCTTGCCCAGATAGTCCCGTTGTTGCTGATCCAGCTCGGTCTGCAGTGCCAGCGAGCTGAAGCCGATGATGGCGTTCATGGGGGTGCGGATCTCGTGGCTCATGTTGGCCAGAAAATCGCTCTTGGCCTGGGCCAGCAAGCCGGTCTGGCGCGACAATTCGCTCAGTTTCTGATTGCGGCGCCACAGGGTGAAGGCCACCAGCGCGAAGCAGATCAAGGCCCCGCACAACGCCATCAAATAGAAGCGGTTCATCAGCGAGGAAGCGCGCTCCAGCTTGTCGATTTTCCAGCGCACCAGGCTCTCGATCACATGCATATCGATCAACTGGTAACGCAAGGCGTGATAGGCAACCACCTGCTGACTCATGTCCTTGCTTAGGCGGCTCAGAGTGTCAATTTCCGGCATGTTGCCGTAACGGGATACCATCTGCTGCTGCAACTGGGCCAGCGTAGTCTGCTCACGTTTGTCCCAACTGCGCTGTAAATAGCTACTCAGTTGCGCAAGCTCCTCCAGATCGCGATGCAGCGCACTGTCTGACGGGCTTATCCCCCGCACCTTTTTAATCTGGGCCTGCAGGGGCGCATTGAGGTACTCGATGGCCATCTCCATGGCATGGAGCTTGGCCAGCGCCATCAGATAGGTATCCATATCCTCAAGCAACACCTGAGACAACTCGTCTTGCGCCAGATCAGGATCGCTGCGTACCTTGCGCATAAAACCGTCAAGGGTGATGGATAACTGATTCAGGCGCTGCTGGATATTGCTGTCATTTGCCTGCTCCCGCCCAAGCAGATAGACGGTATCGGCGTTGATCCGGTTCAGCACCACCTCGGCCGCTTCGTTCATGTCGTGGGCTTGTTGCTGCTGACTGAGCGACTGCCAGCAGTAACCCGAAAAGGCGAGCAGCAGGGCAACGATCAGCCCTGACACAGCACGGTTTTTCCGTGATCCTTTATTCATCCCGTCTCGACTCTCATCTGGTGGTCGCTGAATTATCCGGTTGGGCAATGAACCCTAGGGGGAATTATCCACTCTCACCGGTCACTGTGTTACCGTTATTGTTCTGATATTTCGCTACTGTTTCGCGATTGCTTCATTCTGGCCCCTCATCATATCGCCGGCCAGTGCATATCTAGAAGGAACCAATTATGTCATTTATCACTACTTATTGTAGCCACTGCTTTACCAGGAACCGCCTGCCCATTGCTCATATCGATACATCCGCCAAATGCGGGCGCTGCAAAGCCCTCCTGTTCAGCCAGACCCCTTGCCTCGGGAAGGCGGATAACTTCGATACCCTGATCAACTCAGATATCCCGGTCGTGGTCGATTTCTGGGCCAGCTGGTGCGGCCCCTGCCAGCAGTTTGCTCCGGTATTTCATGAGATTGCCCATGAACTCGAACCACGGATGCGCTTTGTCAAAGTCGATACCGAGCAGCAGAGCACCATTGCCGCCCGTTACGCCATTCGCAGCATTCCCACCCTGATGGTCTTCAAACAGGGCAAACTGGTAAACCAGATCAATGGCTCCTTGCCCAAAAGCATGTTTAAGCAATGGCTGGAGCAGTTCATGGATGTTTGATTTATGTTTCACACATGCTTTATTTATGTGTTGATTTACTCGTTTTTATCAATGCTTGTGTGAGTCGAGGCTGATTTTCAACATGTGAACCTGTTTCAAACAAGTGAATGGATGTAATCTCGGCAACACAAAAACAACCATAAATTAACCGAGAGAACATTATGCACACATCAGCTGTACCCTCTACTCCATCTCGCTGGCTGGACATCAAATCAGGGATCGTCATCCTAGATGTCTTGCTACTTTGTGCCATGCTCGCCTGGCTCCCGTTTGATCCCATGGTCAACAAGGGGCTGGGTATTCTGGTCTTTATCGCCATCCTCTGGCTGACCGAAGCACTGCACGTCACCATCACCGCGCTGCTGGTGCCCCTGCTGGCTACCGTGCTCGGGGTGTTTGACATGAGCAAATCCCTCACCGATTTTGCCAACCCGATCCTGTTCCTCTTTTTTGGCGGTTTCGCCCTCGCGGCCGCCCTCTCCAAGCAGGGACTGGATACCCTGATGGCTGGCAAGGTGATGCATCTGGCCAATGGCCATCTGGGTTGGGGCGTCATCCTGCTCTTTACCATCACAGCCGCCCTGTCGATGTGGATCAGCAACACCGCCACTACCGCCATGATGCTGCCACTGGCGATCGGTATGCTGGCACGCCTCGATAGCAAAAAAGAGCGCGCCACCTTCGTCTTCGTATTGCTGGGGATCGCCTACAGCGCCAGTATCGGCGGCATCGGCACCCTGGTGGGTAGCCCACCCAACGCCATCGCTGCCGCCCAGATGGGGATTGGCTTCACTGACTGGATGAAATTCGGTGTTCCAGTAGTGCTGATCCTGATGCCCTGCGGCATTGCCCTGCTCTATCTGGTGACCCGCCCGCGTCTCAGCCACCGCGTCGAGATCCAGGATGTCACCATCAACTGGACCCGCGAACGTAAACTGACGCTGGCAATCTTCCTGACCACCGTAGTGCTCTGGATCGGCTCACAACCCATCTCCAACGCCTTTGGCGGTATTCCGCAACTCGACACTCTGATTGCCATGGGCGCCATCGTGGCCATCGTGGTCAGCCGTGTCGCCAGCTGGGATGACGTCAACCAGAACACCGACTGGGGCGTGCTGATGCTGTTTGGCGGCGGTCTGACCCTGAGCGCCATTCTCAAGGCCACTGGTACCAGCGCCTTCCTGGCCAGCCATCTGTCGGCCGTACTCTCCAACGCCAACATTTTTGTCGTGTTGCTTATGCTGGCCGCCTTCGTGGTGTTCCTGACCGAACTGGTCTCCAACACAGCTACCGCAGCGCTGTTGGTTCCCCTGTTTGCCGGTGTCGCCGAGGCACTGGGTGTATCGCCTGTAGTAATGTCGGTGTTGATCGCTATCGGTGCCTCCTGTGCCTTTATGCTGCCAGTCGCCACGCCGCCCAATGCCATCGTCTTTGCCAGTGGCCACATCCGCCAGAGGGAGATGATGAAAGCCGGTATGGCTCTGAACGTGGTCTTTACCGTGTTGCTCGCCCTGCTGGCCTACTTCGTTGGCGATATCCTCTGATCCACCTCCCCCCAATAAACAAAAACCCCCGCATTGCGGGGGTTTTCTCATTTATGAATCCGATTAGCCGATGTTGCAGGCTTTCAGATCCCAGATCCGATCCACATAGTCCTGAATGGAGCGGTCGGAGTTGAACTTGCCCATGGTGGCCGAGTTGATGATGGCCTTCTTCGCCCACAGTGCCGGATCCCGATACCATGTATCGATCAGCTTGTGTGCATCCGAGTAGGACTGGAAGTCCGCCAGGGTCAGGTAAGGGTCTCCCCCTTCCAGCAAGGAGCGCTTGATGGAGGCCAGCTCACCCGGACGACCCGGCGTGAAGTAGTCGGTATCAAACCAGTCCAGCACAGCTTTGAGCTCGGAGTTGGCATAGTAGAAGTCGTACGGGTTGTAACCGCGCGCCTTCAGCGACTTCACTTCGTCCACGTTCAGACCGAAGATGGCACAGTTTTCGGCACCCGCCTCTTCAGCGATCTCGATGTTGGCTCCATCCAGCGTCCCGATGGTGATTGCACCGTTGAGTGCCATCTTCATGTTGCCGGTACCTGATGCCTCATAACCTGCAGTGGAAATCTGCTCGGAGACATCCGCCGCCGGGATCAGCTTCTCGGCCAGACTCACGCGGTAGTTCGGCATGAACACCACTTTCAACTTGCCCTGGATACGAGCATCGTTGTTGACCCGATCCGCCAGCTTGTTGATGGCATAGATGATGTCTTTGGCCAGCTTGTAACCGGGCGCCGCTTTGGAGCCGAAGATAAACACGCGTGGGTGCATGTCATAGTCCGGGTTGGCCAGCAGACGACGATAGAGTGCCATGATGTGAATGAGGTTCAGCTGCTGGCGCTTGTACTCGTGCAGACGCTTGATCTGAACGTCGAAGATCGCCTCGGCACTGACATCGATACCGGTTTCGTCCTTGATGACCTTGACCAGCTTCTCTTTGTTGTGACGTTTGATGGTCATGAACTGCTGCTGGAACGCCTTGTCGTCGGCAAACTTCACCACGCCACGCAGTTTGTCCAGTTGCAGCGGCCACTCCTTGCCCACTACTTCGTTGTAGAGGCCAGCCAGTTCCGGGTTGCACGCCAGCAGCCAGCGACGCGGGGTCACCCCGTTGGTCACGTTGCACATTTTTTCCGGCCACAGCTCGGCATACTCGGGGAAGAGATCTTCCTTCACCAGCTTGGAGTGGATCTCGGCCACACCGTTCACTTTGGACGAACCGATGACGCACAGGTTGCCCATGCGAACCTTGCGCACGGCTCCCTCTTCGATGATGGAGAGCTTGGCCTTGATGGCATCGTTGCCCGGCCACTTGGGCTCCACCAACTCGTTCAGGAAGCGGGCGTTGATTTCGTAAATCACCTCCAGATGGCGAGGCAGTACTTTCTCGAACAGGCTGACCGACCACTTCTCCAGCGCTTCCGGCAGCAGGGTGTGGTTGGTGTAGGAGAAGACCTGATAGCAGATGTCCCAGGCGGCATCCCAGTTCAGATCTTCCTCGTCAACCAGCACCCGCATCAGTTCCGGGATGGCGACAGTCGGGTGAGTATCGTTGAGCTGAATGGCAATTTGCGCGGCAAAGTTGCTGAAGTCACTGCCATGAACCCGCTTGTAGCGGCGCATGATGTCCTTGATGGAGCAAGCACAGAAGAAGTATTGCTGGATCAGGCGCAGCTCTTTACCTGCATCGGTATCATCGTTCGGATAGAGTACCTTGGAGATGGTTTCAGCCTGGGCTTTTTCAGCCTGGGAGTCGATATAACCACCAGCGTTGAACACATCCCAATCGAAAAACTCGGAGGCGCGGGATTCCCACAGACGCAGGATGTTGACGGTATGACCGCCAAAACCGACCACCGGAATATCCCAAGGCACCCCTTTAATCTTGCGACCGGCGTGCCATACCTTCTTCAGGCCGCCATTGTCACCAAACACGGTCTCAACGTAGCCATAGAGCGGAACTTCTTGCACCGACTCGGGGCGGCAGATCTCCCAGGGGTTACCATATTCACGCCAGGAGTCCGGACGCTCGATCTGGCGGCCATCCTGGATTTCCTGACGGAACAGACCGTGTTCGTAGTGGAGACCGTAACCAACCGCCGGATAGTTCAGAGTGGCCAGCGAGTCGATAAAGCAGGCAGCCAGACGACCCAGGCCGCCGTTGCCAAGAGCCATGTCCGGCTCTTGTTCGCACAGGTCGGTCAGTTCCAGACCGAGCTCGCCCAGCGCCTCTTCGCAAGTCTTATAGAGGGAGAGGTTGTGCAGGTTGTTGGAGGTCAATCGTCCCATCAGGAATTCAGCAGAGAGATAGTGAATCGCACGAGTATCTTTCTTGAAATGAGTCTGCTGAGTGCGGGTCAGGCGCTCGTACACCTGTTCATTGACGGCCGCAGCAGTGGCTTTCCACCACGCTTCGGGAGAGGCTTTCTGTTCGCTTGTTCCCAAGGTAGAACGCAGGTGACGCACGATACTCGCCTTGAGCTGATCTTTATCCAGTTGGAGATCCTGGTCTGTCTTCTTCTTGGTAGCCATAAACCATATTCCTTCGTTACAAATAAAATTGTTATCCCGCTTGCGGGACCGGCGCTGTTGTTATCTCAAAATATGTACCGGCGTGAGAATACTAACTAAAGCGGCAGAATTAAAAGTTAACGCAAGTCACACTTTAACCGATAAAAACAGCCTGAAAAGCTTGAAAACCCTTTCCTTTAACTGATCGAGTAAAAACAAACATTTCCTTTATTATCAGCAACTTAATGAAACTATAAAAATATTCTGGCATGAATAGGTTTTCAGAGATTGCCAAGCCTTGAAAATCCCTGAAAATAGGCAGCAAGACGGCACATTGAAACCGGTTTCAATGTGCCTGAAAAATTACCGTATAAATATGAAGCAATCATTGCACCCTTAAAGATGTGCTTTGAACTGATTGCTCAATGGATCGTAATGGTACCCAATCTGATCCAGACGCCCTGCCAACTGCTCTTCACTCATATCGTAATAGGCCAGCAACTCCTCCAACCCGTCACACTCAAGCCTTAGCTTCTCATTGATGATGCCCAGCAAGATGTTGGCATCCAGACGTTGCAAGGTACTGATATCCATAGCGGCACCTCCTGTAAATGACCTGTATAACCATGGGCGGTTACGCAAGGTTTGTCCATAGTACGAAAAACACCCAACCAGATTTATATTAAATAGTGTTTAAAAACATAACCTTACTAACGACACATGCCAACGCCATCACATTTTTCAGCAAAAACACCTTGTCACTGCCACAGGATAGAACTACTGTATACCCATACAGCTTGGATATTCATACAGGAACCCCATATATGAACCAGCCCCTGCACTCACTGCCCTTTGCGATGAATCGTGTCATGAGCAAGCCCTGGCCAACCAGAACCGCCTGCAAAGCGGAGTTGGCTCATTATGGTGTGACTATCCAGTCTGATGATCAGTTTCTCAGCGAGCTGAGCAAGTTGGGTGACTCTCATACCGGCTGGATCTTGTTGATCGCCCCGCCGGGACGCCCCACAGCAAGCCACCTGGAAGAGCGAGGCATCGATCCCAACAGAGTGCTGGTGGTACACAGCCCTAAAATCAAGAACTGGCAGCAAACCCTGGAACGCAGCCTGGGTAATGGTCACTGCGCCGCTGTATTTACCTGGCTACCCGAGCAGATCGAGCTGGATCACATCAAGCTGCAGCGTCTGGGGCAACAATCCGGTGTAATGACCCGCTTCTTTGGCACTAAGCGCGCCAACCCCAACACACCTCTGCTGGCCTATGCAGAGCAGGATATCTATCTCAATCATTAAGACAAAAACAAACGCCCATACAGGCCCCTACAGTTAGTCGTAACGACTACACCATCGGGCACCAACAACGTGCACTGTGGTGATTAACTGAAGGAGAGTATAGGGAGCCAACGGCAGGAAGGGCGGCAGACAAAAAGATCCCGGCTCGGGGCCGGGAATTGCGCTCAAAAGTAACTACTTGTCGCTCGTAGTAGGAACAGGGCAATAGTAGTTTGCCCCCTGTGCGTCAACAACTGTCAGATGTGACAGGCAGGCCGCTATGGAACCGAAACTGCGGATCCGGCGAGCAGATTAGCTCGGCTTCCAGCTTGCCAAAGAAGGCCACCCGCTCGCTGATATCCTCCCCTGCGTACTGTTCGGCCAAGCTCAGGTAATCCTGATAGTGACGCGCTTCGGAGCGCAGCAAAGAGACGTAGAAGCGGCTCAACTCTTCGTCCAGATGGGGTGCCAACTTGGCAAACCGTTCGCAAGAGCGGGCCTCGATGTAGGCGCCAATGATCATCTTGTCGACAATGGTGGCCGGTTCATGGGTGCGCACATGCTGCATCAATTGGCGGGCATAGCGGGAGGCCGTCACCGGCCCGTATTCGATGCCGCGGGCCTGCATAATCTCCAGCACCTGCTCGAAGTGATGCAGCTCCTCCTGAATGAGCCGCACCATGGGAAACAGCAGTGGATTGCGCTCCAGCTCGGCAAAGACGGTGCGATCAGACTCCCCCATGCTGCGCTTGCCCAGGATCTCGGCCTTCTCCGGAATAGCATCCAGCTCGCGATAGAACTCCAGCTTGGGCAGCAGATGACGCTTGCCCTTGGGCAGGCAGTAACGGCGCACTAGACTGTGGGCGGTGAGCGCAGCCTTGGTCTCGCAGTTGGCGTGATCGATGAGCAGGGTCGGCAAACGGGCCGGATCCCGCGCCATCTCTACCCACTCATCCGGGGTCTCGCACTGCAAAAACTGGCGCACAGGGGCTAGCAGATCATCCATCTGAACTCTCGATTGTTAAACGCATCGGTTAAAAGCGTATCAGTCATATATGTTGCCGCCTATGCTAACGGATCCCGCTGGCCGTGCCCATATTCGGCACAATAAACGGATGTTTTTCAAACGGATATCCCCTTCCCCTTCAGCCTGTGCGAGGCAAAAACGACAATGGGGGCCACTGGCCCCCATCTCGCTATCCCATCCGGCAAAATCGCAAACGTTTAACTGCCTTCGTTAAAAATTTCCAGATTGCTGGTGCCTTCCTGCCATTCACGCACAGCTTTGGTGTCATCGTTGCGCAGGGCATTGAGGTGATCCAGATAGGACTGATCCACGTCGGAGGTGACGTAGTGGCCATTGAACACCGAGGTTTCGAAGTGACGCAGATCCGGGTTGATCTCCCGCACTGCCGCTTCCAGATCTTCCAGATCCTGGAAAATCAGGCCATCGGCGCCAATCAGCTTGCACACCTCTTCCACTTCGCGACCGTGGGCGATCAGCTCGTTGGCGGTGGGCATGTCGATGCCATAGACGTTGGGGAAACGAATTTCCGGCGCCGCCGAGGCGAAGTAAACCCTGGCTGCCCCCGCTTCACGGGCCATCTGGATGATCTGCTCGGACGTGGTACCACGCACTATGGAGTCATCCACCAGCAACACCTTCTTGCCCTTGAATTCGGAGCTGATGGCGTTGAGCTTACGGCGCACCGACTTCTTGCGCTGGGTCTGGCCCGGCATGATGAAGGTACGGCCGATGTAGCGGTTTTTCACGAAGCCCTGACGGTATGGCAGGTCGAGGGTGTGTGCGATCTCCAGCGCTACGTCACAGGAGGTCTCGGGGATGGGGATGACCACATCGACATCGAGATCTTCCCACTCGCGGGCAATTTTCTGACCCAGCTTGCGACCCATGTTGAGGCGGGCGGCGTAGACCGAGACCTTGTCGATGCACGAATCGGGACGAGCGAAGTAGACGTATTCGAAGATGCAGGAGCTCATCTGCGGGTTCTCCGCACACTGCTCGGAGAAGAGCTGGCCCTGCTCGGTGATGTAGATAGCTTCACCCGGCGCAATATCCCGCACCGTCTCGAAACCGATGGCGTCGAGTGCCACGCTCTCGGAGGCGAGCATGTACTCCACCTGGCCAAGCTCGTCCTGACGACGACCGAGGATCAGCGGGCGAATGCCGTTGGGATCGCGAAAACCGATGAGACCATGGCCAATCACCAGCGAGACCACCGCATAAGCGCCGCGGATCTGTTGATGGGTTCTGCGCACCGCGGCGAAGATATCTTCGGGACGCAGGGCCATCTTGTCACAGCGATCCAGCTCGTGGGCCAGCACGTTCAGCAACACTTCCGAGTCGGAGGTGGTGTTGATGTGACGGCGGGCGACCTTGAACTGCTGCTCCTTGAGCTCCTTGGCGTTGGTGAGGTTGCCGTTATGGGCCAGCACCATGCCGTAGGGCGAGTTCACATAAAAAGGTTGGGCTTCAGCGGCACTTGAGCTGCCTGCGGTGGGGTATCTGACATGACCTATGCCGATGTTCCCTTGCAGACGCTGCATGTGGCGCACTTCAAACACGTCCTTCACCAGGCCATTGGCCTTGCGTTGCCGGAAGTTTCCACTCTCAATGGTCACGATCCCGGCGGCATCCTGTCCCCTGTGCTGCAACACCGTCAAGGCGTCGTAGAGGGCCTGATTGACGGGGGTGGTGCCAACTATACCGACAATACCACACATGTCTTTGCTACCTCGAAGTCACTATACCGGTTTAAGAAAACTCGATGAGTTCAACATGAACCCGAAAAACCACTGGATCACCGGCTTGAACTCCGGCACCAGCTTGGACGCCACCCACCAGTCGCTTTGGGAGAGGCTGGTGAAGGTATCCATGAAAAAAAGCAGGGCACTGACGATCAGCACCCCGCGAATTGCTCCGAAGCAGACTCCCAGCACCCGATCGGTACCCGAGAGACCCGTCTTGTCCACCAACAGGCCCACCACATAGTTGACCACGCTGCCGAGGATCAAAGTCGCCACAAACAGCGCCGCGATGGCCAGACCGTTGCGAACCAGCGCGTCGGAGAAGGAGGTGAAATAGACGGCGAGATCGGGATAGAAATGGCTGGCAATAAAGAAGGCGACGAACCAGGTGACAAGAGACATGGCCTCCTTGACGAAGCCGCGCACCAGGCTGATGAGAGCAGAAAAACCGACGATGCCGATGATGGCGTAATCAATCCAGACCATAGAAAAAGATGTCCTGCGAAATTGCGGCGCAGTCTAACAAAAACGATTGCGCATTGCTTGATAAAAATGTGTTAACTGTTCAAAGCGACGCCGAAAAGCCGCATTTTTTCAGCACTAAAACGGTTGTTCGGCGCCAGAATGCACAACGCCATGGCAATGCCATGGCGTTGTGGTCAGCGGTGTGAGCTTACCCGATGTGGGTCAGACCACCCATGTAGGATTGCAGCGCAGCCGGGATGGCGATGCGGCCATCTTCCTGCTGGTAGTTCTCGATCACGGCAACCAGGGTACGACCCACTGCCAGACCGGAACCGTTCAGGGTATGCAGCAACTGCGGCTTGCCATCGATGCGCACGCGAGCCTGCATGCGGCGTGCCTGGAAGTCGGTGCAGTTGGAGACAGAGGAGATCTCGCGGTAGGTGTTCTGGGCTGGCAGCCACACTTCCAGATCGTAGGTCTTGGAAGCGCAGAAGCCCATGTCACCGGTGGAGAGCGCCATCACGCGATACGGCAGCTCCAGCAGTTGCAGCACCTTCTCGGCGTGGCCCGCCATCTCTTCCAGCGCTTCCCAGGATTTCTCCGGGTGCACCAGCTGGACCATCTCGACCTTGTCGAACTGGTGCATACGGATGAGGCCACGGGTATCACGACCGTAGGAACCGGCTTCAGAGCGGAAGCAGGGGCTGTGAGCGGTCATCTTGATCGGCAGCTCTTGCGCGTCAAAGATTTCGTCACGGGCCATGTTGGTGAGCGGCACTTCAGAGGTCGGGATCAGGGAAAACTTGCGCAGTTTGCCCTCTTCTTCACCTTCGCCTTCGATACCGGTATTGAACAGATCCTGTGCAAACTTCGGCAACTGACCGGTGCCATAGAGGCTGTCCGGGTTCACCAGATAGGGCACGTAGCACTCGGTGTAACCGTGCTGCTGGGTGTGCAGATCCAGCATGAACTGAGCCAGGGCACGGTGCAGACGGGCAATCTGGCCCTTCATCACCACGAAACGGGTACCGGAGAGTTTGACGCCGTTCTTGAAATCAACGCCTTTGGCCGCTTCGCCCAGATCGATGTGATCGCGTACCGGGAAGCTGAACTCGCGCGGGGTACCCCAGCGACGCACTTCCACGTTGTCGTTCTCGTCACGGCCCACCGGGGTGGTCTCGCTCGGCAGGTTGGGGATGGCGTCGGCAATGGCTTTCAGCTGGGCCAGCAGGGCATCCAGCTCGACCTTGCTGGTTTCCAGCTCGTCGTTGATCTTGGAAACGATGGCCTTGAGCGGGGCAACATCTTCACCACGACGGGCAGCTTCACCGATGGATTTGGAGCGGGCGTTGCGCTCGGCCTGCAGCTCCTGGGTACGGGACTGCAGATCCTTGCGTTTCTCTTCCAGAGCGTTGACAGCCGCTACGTCCAGAACGTAGCCACGTGTCGCCAGACGAGCGGCAGCCTCTTCGATATCGCTGCGCAGATATTTGGGATCCAGCATGGTTTACCTACTTTTTTAAAATGGGATCTGGGCCTGAGTCGTCATGACGGGCTGGGAAACAGATCCGGAAGTTAACATCGGTTGGCGCACCCCAATCGTCTTCAGAATCGGGCCTCAACAATCAGGCCTTCGAGATCAAGAAGATGGCGCAAGGCCAAGACAAGCGGGGTCAGACGGGCAGTGTAGCAGACCGCCCCCCCGCCCGAACAGGGACTATTTGTGTCGTTTTTACCGACTTTGGCACGCAAACCGTCCTGCATATTCAAACGCCTGACCAATTTTCAGCCATGCGAGGTAACAAAGGGGCTATTTGCCCCGTTGCTGCGGACTTTGCCTGTCCAGTTCATGGAGGTAATCGAGCTTCTGGCCAATCTGCTTTTCAAGGCCGCGATCGGTGGGCTGGTAGTACTGCTTGCCCGCCAGCTCGGGCGGGAAATACTGCTCGCCCGCAGCATAGGCGCCCGGCTCGTCATGGGCGTAGCGATACTCGGCGCCATAGCCCAGATCGCTCATCAATTTGGTCGGCGCATTGCGCAGGTGTACCGGCACCTCGAAGTCAGGGAGATTTTTGGCATCATGAAGCGCCGCCTTCCAGGCGGTATAGACCGCATTGCTTTTCGGGGCGCAGGCGAGATAGACGATCGCTTGGGCGATAGCCCGCTCCCCTTCCGCCGGACCGATCCGATGGAAACAATCCCAGGCCGACAGGGCGACCTGCATGGCGCGCGGATCGGCATTGCCCACATCTTCCGAGGCAATCGCCAGCAAGCGGCGGGCAATATAGAGGGGATCGCAACCGGCGCTCACCATACGGGCGTACCAATAGAGCGCCGCATCCGGCGCCGAGCCGCGAATGGATTTGTGCACCGCCGAGATGAGGTCGTAGAAGTGATCGCCCCCCTTGTCGAAGCGGGCCACGTGCTCCCCCACCACGGCAGCGAGCAGGGCACTGTCGATCACCCGCGCCCCAGTGCTGTCGGTTTCGGCCATGTCGGCCAACAGCTCCAGATAGTTGAGGGATTTACGCCCGTCTCCATCAACTGCCTTGGCCAACGCCTCTTTGACGCCCGGGGCGAAGGTGAGGGCCGGATCATTGAGACCACGGGGATCAGTCATCGCCTGATCGAGCATGGCGAGAATATCGCTCTCCTCCAGTCGCCTGAGCAGATAGACCCGGGCTCGTGAGAGCAGTGCGTTGTTGAGTTCGAACGAGGGGTTTTCGGTGGTGGCACCGATGAAGGTGATGGTGCCATCTTCGATGTGGGGCAGGAACACATCCTGCTGGCTCTTGTTGAAGCGGTGTACCTCATCCACGAAGAGGATGGTGCGCACCCCACGCCAGCTGTTCTCCTTCGCCTTGTCGATGGCGGCGCGGATCTCCTTGATGCCGGAGGTGACCGCCGAGAGTCGCTCCACCTCCGCCTGACAGTAGTGGGCCATCAGCTCCGCCAGGGTGGTTTTGCCGGTACCGGGCGGGCCCCACAGGATCATCGAGTGGCAGTGCCCCGCCAGGATTGCTTTGCGCAGGGGCTTGTCAGCCCCCAGGATATGTTGTTGACCGATATACTGGTCGAGGTTTTGCGGCCGCATCCGGGCCGCCAGCGGACGAAAGTCCGATGAGAAATCCAGCGACAAGTTACTCATCTGTATTGACCACCCAGCGTCACGCCACTCGCCTTTGACTGGCGCAGTGGCGAGCAATCCAACGACCGCTTGCTCATTAGCGCTGGTCGTCCAGCTCGACCCCCTTCGGGATCTTGAAAACAAATTCGTTACCCTTGAGCACCGGCTTGCGGTTGAAGCTGCTCAGGGTGAATTCAGTCCACTGCCCCTGTGCCTCTTTCACATCGAAGCGACTGATGTTGTTGTCGCGATCGAAGGTAACGCGGAACGAGGCGATCAGCTCATCCTTGTTACGACTGGTGACGGTATAGACATCCCCCTGCTGGGTCACGTCGTAGTTTTTCCAGAGCTTGTCATCATTGCCGGTGATCAGGACGAAGGGGGTGTTGAGCACCGCATCCTTCAGCTTGAGGGCGGTCACCTGCTCGACGAAGGGGTCAAATACCCACACATCCTTGCCATCGGCCACGATCAGGCTCTCATCCGGCGAGGTGGTGTGCCAGTTGAAATGGTTCGGGCGTTTCACTAACAGATCGCCGCCTGCTTTTTGTAGCTCCTTGCCCTTGCTGTCATAGACAGTTTGGGAAAACTTGGCGGAGAAGAGGCTGACACTGGCCAGCTTCTGCTTGAGATCGCTGGCCGCATCGGCCCACACCTGGCTGCTGGCCATCAGCAGCACGGTACCCATCAACAGTTGTTTTTTCATCACGCTCTTCATAAAGACGCTCTCGATAAAAGGCCACGCCCGCGGAGGGCATGGCCAGGGATAGTATGAAACGGTGAGGCTTAGTCCCGCACCGGCGGCGGTGCCAGCACGTCGCGCTGACCATTGCCACCCGGTGAGCTGACGATGCCCTGATCCTCCATCTGTTCGATGAGACGGGCTGCCCGGTTATAACCAATCTTGAACTTGCGCTGGACGCTGGAGGTCGAGCCACGGCGGGACTCCACCACGAAGGCGACCGCTTCGTCGAACAGGGGGTCGAGCTCTTCATCGCCACCACCGCCATATTCGCCGCTGCCACCTTCGCCACCCGACTCACCGGAGAGGATCTCCTCGATGTAGTTCGGCTCGCCGCGCAGTTTCCAGTCCGCCACCACCTTGTGCACTTCGTGGTCATCGACGAAAGCTCCGTGTACCCGGGTCGGGTTGGAGGTACCGGCCGGCATGTAGAGCATGTCGCCCATACCGAGCAGGGATTCGGCACCGCCCTGATCGATGATGGTGCGCGAGTCGATCTTGCTCGACACCTGGAACGAAATACGGGTCGGGATGTTGGCCTTGATAAGACCGGTGATGACATCCACCGACGGACGCTGGGTTGCAAGGATAAGGTGAATACCGGCCGCACGCGCTTTCTGGGCGATACGGGCGATCAGCTCTTCCACCTTCTTGCCGACAATCATCATCATGTCGGCAAACTCGTCCACCACCACCACGATATGGGGCAGCTTCTCCAGCTCCGGCGGCGTCTGATCCATGGAGTCGCCCGGACGCCACAGCGGGTCGAGCAGGGGCTCACCCGCCTCGATGGCGGCCAGCACCTTGTCGTTGTAGCCCTTGAGGTTACGCACCCCGACCGCCGACATCAGTTTGTAACGACGCTCCATCTCACCCACACACCAGCGCAGGGCGTTGGCGGCATCCTTCATGTCGGTCACCACCTCGGTCAGCAGGTGCGGGATCCCTTCGTAGACCGAGAGCTCCAGCATCTTGGGATCGATCATGATGAAGCGCAGGTCATCGGGGGATGACTTGTAGAGCATCGAGATGATCATGGTGTTGACCCCCACCGACTTACCGGAACCTGTGGTACCGGCCACCAGCAGGTGAGGCATCTTGGCGAGGTTCACCACCACCGGTTCACCGGCGATGTCCTGACCCAGGCCCATGGTGAGCGGGTTGCGGCTATCGCGGAAGGCATCGCAGTCAAGGGTTTCGCGCAGGTAAACGGTCTGGCGCACCCGGTTGGGCAGCTCGATACCGACATAGGTTTTACCCGGGATCACTTCCACCACCCGCACGCTGCTGGCCGAGAGAGAGCGGGCAAGGTCGCGCGAGAGGTTGGTGATCTTGCTCGCCTTCATGCCCGGCGCCAGATCCAGCTCGAAACGGGTAATGACCGGACCCGGATAGACACCCACCACCTTGGCCTGCACGTTGTAGTCGGCAAGCTTGGCCTCCACCAGACGGCCCATGCGATCCAGCTCATCCTTGCTCATCATCTGGGTCTTGGCGGGTGGACGGTCGAGCAGCTCGATACTTGGCAACGGCGGCATTGTTGACTGCGGACGACGCTTGGGCTTGGTCGGTGCAACGGCTACCGGCGCGGCAACCTCGTCGTCCCCTTCGGCCCACGGCAGATCCAGATCGTCCTCATCATCGTCATCGGCCACAGCCAGTACCGGCTGACGGCGACCATTGGCAGCCGCCACCGCACGTTTCGGCTTGGCAGCCGGAGCTGGCTCGTCCTCTTCATCATCAAACTGGGGATCGAACTCGAAGGTATCGTCGTCGAGTTCCGGCAGCCACTCTTCGGCGGCAGCCTTCTGGTTCTTGGCCTTGGGCTTGCGAGTCCAGCTGGTATGCGGCTCATCTTCCTCATCATCAAACGCGATGGTCCCTACCCCGCCTTCCAGCAAGGGATCCGGCCCCTCGTTGCGGGGTTGACGCCAGCCACCGGTCAACCAGCGGCCGAGGGTGGTCGGGAAGTGGTAAACAGCGCTGACCGAACCGGTACAGGCCGCACCGATCTGCTCGACGATGGTGAGCCAGGACCAGCCGGTAAACAGGGTGATGCCGGTTGCCACGAAGCAGAGCAGCATCAGGTTGGCCCCGACGCCGCCAAACAGCGGCACCACCGCGGAGGCGATCACATCCCCCACCAGACCACCGGCGGAGAAGTTCTGCATATCGTTGAAGTTCATGCTGGCAATGGCCGACATGCCGAGCACGGTCAGGATAAAGCCGATGATCCGCACCCCCAGGGTGAGGTAATCCACATCGAGCAGACGGCTCGGGCGCCAGAACAGACTCCAGCCCAGCAGCACCACCAGCGGCGGCACCAGATAGGAGAAGGCACCAAAGGTAAACATGGTGATATCGGCGAGCCAGGCACCGGCACTACCGGCAAGGTTCTTCACCTCTCCTTGCCAGGAGGTCTGGGACCAACCGGGATCGGCGGGATGATAGGACAACAGGGCAAGCAGAAGATAAGCGGCCATCAGGGTGATGGCGATCAAGACGGCTTCGAAGATCCGTTGTGTACCTGATAAAGGAGTAAACAGCTTTTTATCGGCCAAACTCCGGCTCCTTTCTGAAAACATATAATGCAGGAAATAAGGGGGCCTAGTATCCCCGAAAAGCCCATCGATTGTCAGCCTGTGCCTGATGGGACGGGGCCATATTTGCAATTATCTTTACAAGAAGAAACGAGCGGACCGGCCGCTCGTTTCTGACTGTCATGGTGTCTCATATGGAAAAGAAACCACGGCATAACCTGCTTTATCGGGTGCTGATCACCAGACGACTGCTCTGCTTGACCTCTTCCATCACCACGTAAGTGCGGGTGTCGTTGACACCGGGCAGACGCAGCAGGGTTTCCCCCAACAGACGGCGGTAAGCCGACATGTCGCTGACTCGGGTCTTGAGCAGGTAGTCGAAGTCGCCGGAAACCAGATGACACTCCTGGATCTCTTCGAGCACCTGAACAGCCTTGTTGAACTGTTCAAATACATCAGGCGCCCCGCGATTGAGAGTTATCTCTACAAACACCAGCAGAGATGCGTCCAGATAATGAGGGTTCAGAATAGCGGCATATCCTTCGATATAACCTTGTCGCTCGAGGCGGCGAACCCGTTCCAGACACGGTGTAGGACTCAGGCCAACTCGTTTGGACAACTCAACATTCGAAATCCTGCCATCCTTTTGCAGTTCATTGAGAATGTTGCGGTCAATCCTGTCCAAATCCTTTAGCCGACTCTTAGCTTCCATCATTTTATTCCATCCTTTGGCTATTTTTTGGTAAGAATCACCAGTTATTTTATAATTATGGTCACAAATCCTGTCAATACCTGAATATACTAGGCGCAAATGTTGATTAACATTTTGGCAACATGAAACACCAATCTATAGACGAGGGATAGCATGATTATCGGTGTACCTAAAGAGATAAAAAACCATGAATACCGCGTAGGCATGGTTCCGGCCAGTGTACGTGAACTGACAGCACGAAACCATACTGTTTTCGTCCAAAGCGGTGCCGGAAACGGCATTGGCTTTAGCGATGCAGATTATATCGCTGTTGGTGCCGAAATTTTGGCCTCTGCGGCAGAGGTTTTCGCCAAAGCCGAGATGATCGTCAAGGTCAAGGAACCTCAGCCTGTCGAATGTGCCATGCTGCGTCCGGGTCAAACCCTGTTCACCTATCTGCATCTGGCGCCAGACCTGCCCCAGACCGAAGCCCTGCTGAAAAGCGGCGCCATCTGCATCGCCTATGAAACCGTCACCGACGGCCGTGGCGGCCTGCCTCTGCTGGCCCCCATGTCGGAAGTGGCCGGTCGCATGTCTATTCAGGCAGGAGCCCAGGCGCTGGAAAAATCACGTGGCGGAAGCGGAGTGCTGCTCGGCGGTGTGCCCGGGGTCGAACCGGCCAAGGTGGTGATCATCGGTGGCGGCGTAGTCGGCTCCAATGCCGCCCGCATGGCCATTGGCCTGCGCGCGGATGTGACCATTCTCGACAACAACGTCGATACCCTGCGTCGTCTCGATAACGAGTTCCAGGGGGCTGCCAAGGTTGTCTACTCCAACAGCGAGACCCTGGAGCGCCATCTGCTGGCCGCAGATCTGGTCATCGGCGGCGTGCTGGTACCGGGCGCCACTGCGCCAAAACTTGTCAGCCGCGACCATATTGCGCGCATGAAGCCGGGCTCTGCCATCGTCGATGTGGCCATCGATCAGGGCGGCTGTGTGGCAACCTCCCACGCCACCACCCATGAAGATCCTACCTATATCGTCGATGAGGTAGTGCACTACTGTGTGGCCAACATGCCAGGGGCGGTGGCCCGAACCTCGACGGTGGCGCTCAACAATGCCACCCTGCCCTTTATCATCAAGCTGGCTCAGCAAGGATATCGTCAGGCACTGTTGAGCGATCCCAACCTGCTGCACGGGCTCAACGTGATGGAGGGCAAACTCACCTGCAAGGAAGTGGCCGTGGCACATGGCCTTGCCTACACGGATCCCCTGACCCTGCTGAACTGATCTGCGCTGGCCTCGCCAGTTGGAGATGAGTGAAAATCCGCCCGCGATGGGCGGTTTTTTTATTCCTTTATTTTGCACATCACCCCTTGTGAACACGATTAGTGCAATCGACTCACCAGCCTTTGACCCCGGATCACGAATTACCTACAATCGCGCAAACTCATCACATCCCGGAAATGACATCATGAGCCAAGTCACTCACAGCAAATTGCTGATCTTAGGGTCAGGCCCGGCCGGTTACACCGCGGCCGTCTATGCCGCCCGCGCCAACCTCAATCCCCTGCTCATCACCGGCATGCAGCAAGGGGGTCAGCTGACCACCACCACCGAAGTGGAGAACTGGCCAGGTGATCCGGAAGGCCTGACCGGCCCGGCCCTGATGGAGCGCATGAAAGAGCATGCAGAGAAGTTCGATACCCGCATCCTGTTTGATCACATCAACAGTGTCGAACTGACTCAGCGCCAGTTCCGTCTCAAGGGCGACAACGGCGAGTACACCTGCGATGCCCTGATCATCGCGACCGGCGCCTCCGCCAAGTATCTGGGCCTGCCCTCCGAAGAGGCCTTCAAGGGGCGCGGTGTCTCTGCCTGTGCCACCTGTGACGGTTTCTTCTACCGCAATCAGGAAGTGGCCGTGATTGGCGGCGGCAACACCGCTGTTGAAGAAGCCTTGTATCTGGCCAACATCGCCAAGAAGGTGCACCTGATCCACCGCCGCGACGAGTTCCGTGCCGAGAAGATCCTGATCAAGCGTCTGCACGACAAGGTCGAAAGCGGCAATATCGTGCTGCACACCCACCAGACTCTGGACGAAGTGCTGGGGGATCAGATGGGGGTTACCGGTGTGCGCCTGCGCAACACTCAGGACAACAGCACCAGCGAGCTGCCGCTGATGGGGGTCTTCATCGCCATCGGCCATCAGCCCAATACCCAGATCTTCGATGGCCAGCTGGAGATGCAAAACGGCTATCTGAAGGTACGTGGCGGCCTCGACGGTTTTGCCACCCAGACCAGCATTGAAGGTGTCTTCGCTGCCGGCGACGTGGCCGACCACAACTACCGTCAGGCGATCACCTCTGCCGGTACCGGCTGCATGGCAGCCCTCGATGCCGAACGCTACCTCGACGCGCAATAAGAACTCTCTGCCCTAACGGCGCGATGACTGGCAAAAGGTATACTCCGGTATACCTTTTGCCTTATGGAACAGAACGTCACTCTCGCAAGGAACTCGCCTAATGAACAAACTCCTACTGGTGGAAGATAGTCAGACCATCAGCCGTATGCTGGCCCAAGCCATCCGCCAGCATCTCAATCTGGAAGTGGATACGGTCTATACCTTGGCCGAGTGTCTGACCAAGCACCATGATGACTATTTTGTGGCGCTGGTCGATTTGACATTGCCCGATGCACCAAATGGTGAAGCTGCCAGCGCATTACTGGCTCGCAACGTTCCTGTCATAATCCTCACGGCTAACCTCAACGAAGACTCCAGATGAGGTGTCCTGACAAGATCGGACAGTCCCGGATCAAGCAGCCTGAGCAGTTCTCCAATACCTCTTGTTAAACTCCGCCGGGCTGACATT
>NZ_JBSTYP010000062.1:0-28481 GCF_054052405.1 Aeromonas aquatilis
GTCGTGCTCTACCAACTGAGCTATTCCCGCAACAGAATGTCATCTGCAAGTGATTGGAGCGGGAAACGAGACTCGAACTCGCGACCCCGACCTTGGCAAGGTCGTGCTCTACCAACTGAGCTATTCCCGCATCGGAATATCAATTACAAATTTTTTGGAGCGGGAAACGAGACTCGAACTCGCGACCCCGACCTTGGCAAGGTCGTGCTCTACCAACTGAGCTATTCCCGCAACAATTTGGTTGTCTTGAGGCTCGATGATGATTGGAGCGGGAAACGAGACTCGAACTCGCGACCCCGACCTTGGCAAGGTCGTGCTCTACCAACTGAGCTATTCCCGCATCGGGCTGGTTTGCACCAGTGTCATCATCAGATTTTTGGAGCGGGAAACGAGACTCGAACTCGCGACCCCGACCTTGGCAAGGTCGTGCTCTACCAACTGAGCTATTCCCGCAACTACCTTAAAACAGGCCGTACAGCATTTGGTTGCTTGCGCTACTGTACGGGAGCCGAATTATAAGAGGAGTCATTCCAATTGCAAGGGCTTTTTTGTCTGGTTGCGCGCGTTCGCTCAAAAGCTGGCCGAACTGTCGATTTTAGCAGCCAGAGCATGACAACCCCTTGCCGGAGAATCAGATCTTGAAGACGTGGCTGCGATAGAACTGCAGCTCGGCGATGGATTCGCGGATGTCGTCCAGCGCCTGATGGGTGCCGCTCTTCTTGAACTGATCCAGCAGTTCCGGCTGCCAGCGGCGTACCAGCTCCTTGATGGTGCTGACGTCCACGTTGCGGTAGTGGAAGAAGGCTTCCAGATCGCTCATGTGCTTGACCATGAAGCGGCGATCCTGACCGATGCTGTTGCCACACAGCGGGCTGGTGCACTCCGGCACCCACTGGCGGATAAAGTCGAGGGTCTCGGCAATGGCTTTCGCCTCGTCGTGCTCGCTCGCCTTGACCCGGGCCACCAGACCGCTCTTGGTGTGGGTGTTGACGTTCCAGTCGTCCATCTTGGCCAGCTCTTCATCACTCTGATGAATGGCGATGACCGGCCCTTCGGCCAGTACGTTCAGATCCTTGTCGGTGACGATGGTGGCGATCTCCAGTACCACGTTCTCTTCGGGGTCGAGACCCGTCATCTCCATGTCGATCCATACCAGGTTCTGCGCGCTGACTGTCATGATTGCTCTCTCTATTGGGAGGAATGGCGGAATTTTGCCAATTTGCATGTATCATACTGGCTTTGGATCTGTTCATAAACTGGCGAATCGAGTGGCAAAGAAAGCAAAACTCAATCTGGGTCAACAAAGGCGCGTCCAGGCCAACCGCGAACGGCGGCTGCAAAAAGATCACACCACAGTGGTAGATGACACCCTGTTTGGCCCGGCCATCGAAGGGGTGGTGATCAGCCGTTTTGGCCAGCACGCCGACGTGGAAGCGGTCGATGGTGCCATCCACCGCAGCAACCTGCGGCGCAGCAGCATCAGCAGTCTGGTGTGCGGCGACAAGGTGGTGTGGCGTCCCGGCCTCAATGCCGCGACAGCGGGCGTCATCGAGGCGGTGCATCCGCGCCACTCGGTACTGACCCGGCCGGACTTCTACGACGGGGTCAAACCCATCGCCGCCAATATCGACCAGATCATCATCGTCTCGGCGGTGATGCCCGAGTTCTCCACCAACATCGTCGACCGCTATCTGGTGGCCGCCGAGGATGTGGAGATCCAGCCGCTCATCGTGCTGAACAAGGTCGATATGCTGGATGACGCGGCACGCAAGCGTATCGAGTGCCAGCTCGAACCCTATCGCAAGCTTGGCTATCAGGTGATTCTGGTGAGTTGCGAGAGCGGCGAAGGGCTCGACGAGCTCAAGGCCCAGTTCGAAGGCAAGATCAGCATCTTCGTCGGCCAGTCCGGGGTGGGCAAGTCGTCCCTGACCAACGCCCTGATGCCGGGGCTGGATGTGCTCACCGGCGAGATCTCCGAAAACTCGGGGCTCGGCCAGCACACTACCACCACGGCGCGACTCTACCACTTCCCGAGCGGCGGCGATCTCATCGACTCCCCCGGGATCCGCGAGTTCGCCCTCTGGCATCTGGAAGCCGATCGCATCACCTGGTGCTTCGTCGAGTTTCGCGACTATTTGGGTGGCTGCAAGTTCCGCGACTGCACCCACAAGGACGATCCCGGCTGTGCCCTGCGGGCGGCAGTCGACAGTGGCGCCATCAGCGCCGATCGCTTCCACAACTATCACCGCATCCTGGAAACCATGCAGGAAGCCCGTCACGGTCGCCAACAGGCGCGCCTGTGACCCTAATAAACCTACGTTGATGATGAACATGAGCATTACTGACAACCTGAAAATTGCCGGTCAATACTGTCTGCCCAAGCACGCCCTCTCCCGTCTGATCGGCAAATTTGCCGCTGCCGAAGCGGGCAACATCACCACCAAAGTGATCGAAGCCTTTATCAAGCAGTATCGGGTCGACATGAGCGAGGCGCTGCACGAGAGTCCGGCCCACTACAAGAGCTTTAACGAGTTCTTCACCCGTGAGCTGAAACCCGGTATCCGCCCGGTGGTTGACGATGCCATGACCCTGGCGCTGCCGGTGGATGGCACCGTCAGCCAGCTCGGCCCCATCCAGCAGGGCCGCATCATTCAGGCCAAGGGCCACGACTACAGCGCCCGCGAGCTGCTGGGCGGCTATGAGGATCTGGTTGCGCCGTTCAAGGATGGCGACTTTGCCACCATCTATCTGGCGCCCAAGGATTACCACCGCATCCATATGCCGCTGGACGGCGTGCTGGAGAGCATGGTGTTCGTGCCGGGGGATCTCTTCTCCGTCAACCCGCTCACCGCCGAGAACGTGCCCAACCTGTTTGCCCGCAACGAGCGGGTGGTGGCCACCTTCCGCACCCCGCACGGCCCCATGGCGCTGGTGCTGGTCGGTGCAACTATCGTGGCCAGCATCGAGACCATCTGGGCCGGCAACATTGCGCCGACCAAAGAGAAGAAAGTAGTGCGCTGGGACTACACCGGCGACGAAGCCATTACCCTGCAAAAAGGTGCCGAGATGGGTCTGTTCAAACTGGGCAGTACCGTCGTCTGCCTGTTTGGCCCGGGCATGCTGGCCGGTTTCGAGCCGCATCTGGCCAATGGCGTCACCACCCGCATGGGTCAGCCCTTTGCCAAGCTGGCGGAGCAGGCATGAGCGAACAACCGAACGCCTCGCAGAAAAACAATCCGCTGCACGGGTTGACCCTGGAAACCATCGTCACCGCGCTGGTCGAGCACTATGGCTGGGAAGAGCTGGGGCAGCAGATCAATATCCGTTGCTTCACCGATAACCCCAGCATCAAGTCCAGCCTGAAGTTCTTGCGCAAGACCCCCTGGGCCCGGGAGAAGGTCGAGAGCCTCTACCTCTACGTCCAGCGCAAGCAAGCCAAATCGAAGAAGGAAGGGCAAGATGGCCTTTAAGATTACGTATACCTATAAAAAACAGGCCAAAGAGATCGGCTACGCGAACGACAAGTTCCGCAGCATCTACGACGCCATCGCGGCTGCCGAAGGGTTGGATCTCTCCAGTTTCCACGCCATGGAGGCTCAGTTGGCTCAGGTTTGTCGCCGTGACAAGAAAAGCGTGAAGGATTACCGAGAGAACTACTTCAAAGAGTTTGGATTCTCCAACATCGTCATTGAACGGGACCATCTCGAAGACAAGCAGGAGTAATCATGAGAACCTTGACTCTGCTGGCCGCCTCTCTGCTGCTGGCGGCATGCAGTACACCGGAACAACATCTGGTGGGCGGCGATCGCGACAGCCACGGCTGTATCGGCAGTGCGGGCTATCAGTGGTCAGCGCTGACTGGCAAATGTGTGCGCCTGTTTGAGCAGGGTATCCGGCTCAATCCGACCGATGCCAGCCAGACCAGCAGCGCCTTCGTGCTGTTCAACACCGACCAGACGCAGGCCGAATTGCATCTGCCAAGCGGCGAGCAGCACCTGCTGACCCGTCAAGGTGCGGAGGGCAACTGGTCGTGGCAGGGTAGCGGCTACACCCTCTTTATCTGGAAGGGTTATGTGCTCAAGCACGGTGACAAGGCGCTCTATCACGGGGAATAACCCGATCGCCTGATATCTTCGTGATATCCACCAAATAAAATGCCGACCCAAGAGTCGGCATTTTTGTATCTGACACAACAGGTTATCAGGCACGGCTGAGGTAATCGGCCTGCCCCACCCACTTGTAGCTGGTGAGTTCGGTGAGCCCCATGGGGCCACGGGCGTGCAGCATCTGGGTCGAGACCGCCACCTCGGCACCCAGACCAAACTGGCCGCCATCGGTGAAACGGGTGGAGGCGTTGACGTAGACAGCCGCCGAACCGGCCCCGTTGACGAAACGCTCGGCGTTGGCCAGATCGTTGGTCAGGATGGCATCGGAGTGACCGGCGTTGTGCTCGCGCATATGGGCCAGTGCCTCGTTCACATCCGCCACCAGCTTGACCCCCAGGGTCAGCCCGAGCCACTCGGTATCGAAATCCTCCGGCCCCGCCTCGCACAGGTTGTCGGCACCCGCCAACAGCGCCATGGCGTTGGGCGCGGCCACCAGCGTCACCTTGCGCTCGTTCATCAGCGTCACCAGCTGCGGCAGGAATGTCGAAGCGACTTTCTCGTGCACCAGCAGGGTATCGAGGGCGTTGCAGGCGGAGGGGCGCTGCACCTTGGCGTTGTCGATGACCGCCAGAGAGCGCACCAGATCGGCACTCTCGTCGACGAAGATGTGGCTGATGCCGAAACCGCCGATAATGACCGGGATGGAGCTGCTCTCCTTGCACATCTTGTGCAGGCCAGCACCGCCGCGGGGGATGATCATGTCCACATAGCGGTCGAGGCGCAGCAGCTCGGCCACCAGCGCACGATCCGGGTTGTCGATGTACTGCACCGCCGCCTCGGGCAGACCGGAGGCCGCCAAGGCATGCTGGATCACCCGCACCAGCTCCAGATTGGAGTGGAAGGTCTCGCGCCCGCCACGCAGTATGCTGGCGTTGCCGGTCTTGAGGCAGAGGCTGGCGATGTCGATGGTGACGTTGGGGCGCGCCTCGTAGATGACACCGATAACCCCGATGGGCACCCGGCGACGGGAGAGGCGCAGGCCATTTTCCAGCACCCGGCTATCCATTTCGGCGCCGACCGGATCGTCCAGCGTGATCACCTTGCGCACATCTGCCACGATACCGGCCAGCCGGGCCGGATTAAGCAGCAGGCGATCCAGCATAGCTTCTGACAAGCCCGCCTCACGGCCGGCGGCGATATCTTTCGCATTGGCGGCGAGGATCTGCTCGCTGCGCGCCTCCAGCTCGTCGGCGATGGCGGCCAGCGCCCGGTTCTTCTGCGCCGTGCTGACAGTAGCCAGCTGATAGGCGGCTTCACGGGCCGCCTGCCCCATTTTCTCCAGACTCATCTCATTTCCCTTTGTTCATGCCGTGCCGCCTTGATTAGAGCAGCACCATGTCGTCTCGATGGATAGCCACAGAGCCGTAGCCATAGCCCAACACCTGTTCAATCTGATCAGAGTGGACGCCGCGCAGCTTATCCAGCTCCAGATGGTCGTAACGGCAGATGCCGCGAGCCAGCTCGGCGCCTTTGGGATCAAGAATGCGCACCACATCGCCTCGAATAAAGTCGCCCTTGACCGCGACGATCCCCTTGGGCAGCAGGCTGGAGCCTTTATCCTTCATGGCGGCGACAGCCCCCTGATCCACATGCACTTCACCGTGAGGGGGCGGGCCTGCCAGGATCCAGCTCTTGCGCCCTTCCAGCGGGCAGGCCAGCGCCGGGAAGAGGGTTCCGATACGCTCGCCCTTGGCGAGACGGCCGATCACCTCCGGCATCTGGCCGGTCGCGATCACCACGTTGACGCCGGCGCGACGCGCAACATCGGCAGCCTGCAGCTTGGTGGCCATGCCGCCGGTACCGAGGCCACTGACACTGTCACCCGCCAGCGAACGCAGGGTATCGTCGATGGTCTGCACCTCTTCGATGAGCTGGGCATCGGGATTGGTGCGCGGATCGGCAGTAAACAGTCCCTTCTGGTCGGTGAGCAGGATCAGTAGATCCGCATCCGCCAGGATGGCGGCGCGGGCGGAGAGGTTGTCGTTGTCACCTACCTTGATCTCGGCGGTCGCCACCGCGTCGTTTTCGTTGATGACCGGAATAATGCGGTGATCGAGCAGGGTGCGCATGGTATCGCGGGCATTGAGATAGCGTTCGCGATCTTCCAGATCGGCGCGAGTCAGCAGCATCTGGCCGATATGCAAGCCATAGAGGTTGAACAGATCCTGCCACACCCGAATGAGCTGGGTCTGACCGACTGCCGCCAGCATCTGCTTGTTGGGCAAGGTTGGCGCCAGTGGCGGGTGGCCCAGATGCTCATGCCCGGCGGCGATAGCCCCCGAGGTAACGACCACGACTCGATGGCCGTGACGGTGCAAGGCCGCACACTGTCTGACCAGCTCGACCATATGGGCACGATTGAGCTGGGAAGACCCCCCTGTGAGCACGCTGGTGCCCAACTTGACGACTATGGTTCTGTTTTCCATGGGAGCATAAAGGCTAAAAAGTTAAGGAATATCTTTATACCCACGGCCATGGAGCCCTGCAAGGCAATTAACGCCGGGGTGAGGAGATGAAGCAAAGGCCCGGATGATTGCGGGCGGAAGGGGAGATGGCTGACTGATGGCCCGGCAAACAGCGGGATGCTGCTCGCCGGGCATCAGGGATCAAGCTGCGGTCACGGTCAACTCATTGGTGACCTGATCCGCTGGCGCTAACTGGCACTCCAGTGCCGTCAGTTTGTCGCTGATGAGCTTGTAGAAACGGTTGAGGGTCCGTTCTACTTCTACCTGGTGCTTCTTGGGGATCGGCTTGTCCAGCCACTCACCATCAGCATTGTAGAAACCGAGCTGATAGTGGTAACGGAAATGGTGATCGTCCTGCTCCAGCACCAGCCACCAGCCCCAGAATTCCCGTTTGTCCGGCGCCGGCTTGGCGCTGACACAGACCGACAGGCAGTCGAAACGATAACGCCCCTCTTCGCAGAGATCTTCGCGCAAATAGGGGCCAATGGCAGCAAACTGCCTCAGCAGTCGCTTGTAGGTCACTCTTTCAGACATGTTAACCTCCCTGTTAAACAAGCCGCGCCACCTCGGGATGGCGTCAGTTCTTTAGCGCAATGTCAGGTACACAAATGCTGTTTCAGCCACTCGACGATTTCGTCCAGTGCCTTGTCATACACCTCCAGCAAAGGCTGTTTGTCGAATACGATGGCCTTGCCGTTACGACTGGCCGCCGCCAATGCCCGTACATCCTGCTCGGGACAAATAAAATCTCGCTTGTGTCCAATACTCAATATCGGCACAGAGGTGCGAGTCCCCAGTAATCCTTGTGTTTTAAGTGAAAATACCTGGCACTTGGTACGCATGCCATCCCACTGCGCCGCATCCGCCCCCAACCGGTTGGCCAGACTGTCCCGCATCATGCGCGGACACTTGGCAAACAGCTCCTGATTGGTAAACACCTGATTGACCCCCGCGCCGACACAAACCACGGTGCGCAGCTTGAACGGCTCGATAAAGGCCAGTCTGGCTGCGATATTACCCGCCAGACGCATCCCCACCATGGCGATACGCTGATGATCGACCCAGGCCACTTCGGAGAGGTAATGGAGCACCGCCTGATGAAGGCGGCTGGTATCCTGCACCAGCGGCCAATGCTCGGCATAGCCGATGCCCGGCATATCCAGCGACAGCATGCCGATGCCGTTGGGCTCGAGCCGTTTGAGATAGAAGTTGAGGAAATCGAGCTGCAGGGAGTCGATCCCGCCACTGATGATCACCAGCGGCACCGGTTTTTCGGTGGTCGGCAGGTGGAGATAACCCTGAATATGCTTGCCGCGAAAAGGCACCTGAATCTCTTTGAGCGGCACCTTGAACAGGCGACCTGCCTCGCGATAGGCCATGTTGCCAAGCAGCTGGGCCTGATCCGCCAGCTCGTCGTCCTTGAGATGGGGATAGCTGGCAATGGAGTAGTAGCGCACCGCCTTGAGCAGTTGCTTCAGGGCGCCAGAAGGATCACCCTTCTCGCGCAGTTCACGGCCCTGCTTGAAATAGTTGCCAGCCACCTGGCTCCACTCGTAGATCCAGTTGCCGGGCACATAGCCCTTGATGGTATCGAGATAGCAGTCGTGGGTGCGCTCGCCGGTCGCCATGGCGATGCGGGCAAGAGTCTGCTCCACTTCGATGGGGTCTGCCCCCTGCCAGGTCCAGGAGGGGCGGCGCAGCAGGCGATACCAGCTCTTTGACATGGATCCGTCGATAAACATCTCGTCTGACTCGGCTTGCGCCAGATCAGCCGCACTGGAGTTGGAGATCTCGGATGTTTCCAATACCTTCTTGACGCGGGTAAAGAGCTGTTCGGTCAGGTTTAGGTCTTCGTTCAAGTCCAAGATAGTGTCCCATTCATATCAGGCAATAGCTCATCTTAACCACTTTTACTGCCCATCAGCCACCCTGCAACAGATTGATACACAAAAAACAGGGCTCCAAATTGGAGCCCTGTGAAACCATTATTGCCGGTTGCGACCAATGGACGCAGCGAGCGTCACATCCCGATCCCGTTACTTTTCGTCGCAGATCGGTGTGGCGAACTCCAGTGCCATATCCCACGGCTGTTCAATCCAGGTATCCTGCGGGATCGCCACTTCGAAATCGTCCAGCAGCGCTTCGCCCATCGGCTTGGCGAAAATCGCGATGAACTTGGCTTTCGGGTAGAGCTCGCGGATCGCCTTGGCGGTAGTGCCGGTGTCCACCAGATCTTCCACCACCAGCCAGCCTTCGCCGTCACCGGCGGTGGTGGCAGCCTTCACGACCACCAACTCGCGCTGGCTGTCATGGTCATAGCTGGAGATGCAGAGGGTTTCCACATTACGAATGCCAAGTTCACGGGCCATCAGGGCTGCGGGCACCAGACCACCACGGCTGACCGCGATGATACCTTTCCACTGGCTGACAGGCAGCTGACGACGAGCCAGACGGCGAGCTTCACGTTGCAGGTTGTCCCACGACACATAGAACTTTTTCGGCATGTTATCGATCTCGAATAGTTATTTAAAAACAATCACTTAAAATAACAACACCCGCAATTCTCCCTGCGGATGCCAGTAAATGGCGGCCCTTGCCCGACTGAATTCAGATTGCACTTCGGCTGCCTCAGGGCTAAGCCTCGGCAGCAAATCTGATAACAATGGAAGCAAGATGGGCTTATCCGGCGATCGGTTAGATGATGTGTCCAAACCGCGGACAGGCTGTTGGGCCGATATGATAGCACCGTTTGCAGAGAAAATGCCTGGCAAACGTATGCCAAAAACAGGAAAAATCGGCATCACCCTCTCCATTCGGCCCATCTCGAGCGCCAAACGACTAACCTGCCGTCCCTGATGCCGAGTCCTAATGGGCTGTGCGGCAAATCGCAGATAAAAAAATAGCAGGGGGAGGTTTAACCTCACGCACCTGCTGCTTTCTCGCCTCTGCCTGGTTGGGCAGCTCGTCTTAGCGACGAGTGACGAAGGGGTTAGGGTAGCTGAAACCCTGGGTATACAAAGAGGGGGCAAACCAATAGGTTGAGTTGCTGCCTGGCATATTGAAACTCCTGATTGCTTAACAAGTTACGTACCTTTAATGCGGGCTCAAATCCTTGAACGAACACTCGGTTCCATGGAGGCGCACTTGCTTTGCTTCGGTTCCCTGGAGGCTTTCATCGTCATCCTGACGGGTGGCGAACCACGGGAGCTAATTTACCAGTCGGTGCGCTAAATTCAATATTTTTGTGAGATCGGTCACACATTTTCTTTTCTATCGGTCAGCGTCGTCCGAACCTGACGATCGTACTGCCTGGTTGCCATCAGCCAGCACAAGCTGCCGGCGATTTGCGCTGATTGCTCACATTTTTGTGTGATTGACTGTATTATCGTTATCCTCTTCCCCGGCCCGCTGATGGGGCCCTGTTAATTCCGTGCTGGTAAGGAGTCCCGACGTGGCACAGCTTAGCTCTCTCTCTCCCAAACTGATTTGGCATTTCTTCGAACAGATCTGCTCCATCCCCCACCCTTCCAAACATGAAGCCAAACTGAGCGCCTGGATCATCCAATGGGCTCAAGGGGAAGGTCTGGCGGTCAAGCAGGACAAGGTCGGCAACATCATCATCATGAAACCGGCCACCCCGGGGATGGAAAACCGCAAAGCCGTGGTACTGCAGGCCCACATCGACATGGTGCCGCAGGCCAACGCCGACACTAAACACGACTTCGCGACCGACCCCATTGATGCCTATGTCGATGGCGAGTGGGTCACTGCCCGTGGCACCACCCTGGGTGCCGACAACGGCATCGGCATGGCTGGTTGCCTGGCAGTGCTGGCTGACAAGACCATCAAGCACGGTCCGCTGGAAGTGCTGCTGACCACAGACGAAGAGACCGGCATGACCGGCGCTTTCGGTCTGGAAGCGGGCTGGCTTGAGGGTGAAATTCTGCTCAACACCGACTCCGAAGAGGATGGCGAAGTCTATATGGGCTGCGCTGGCGGTGTGGATGCCAATATCCGCTTCCCGCTCGAGCTTGTTGACGCCAGCGAAGGAGAAGCGTTCGAACTGGCCGTAAAAGGACTGCGCGGCGGTCACTCCGGTTGCGATATCCATCGCGGTCGTGGCAATGCCAACAAGCTGCTGGTGCGTCTGCTCAAAGCAGCCGAACCGCTGGGTGTTCGTCTGGCCGAGATCCACGGCGGCACTCTGCGCAACGCCATCCCGCGCGAAGCCCGTGCCACCCTGCTGGTGCCTGCTGTCAGCGTAAACGAGTTCAAGGCGCTGGTTGACCGCTACACCGGGATCTACCAGACCGAACTGGCCGCCACCGAGCCGAACCTGACCGTGCTGGTCAACAACGCCGCCAAACCGGCCAAGCTGATGAGCGTCTCCCTGCAGCAGCGCCTGCTAGATGCCCTGCTGGCCTGCCCGAACGGCGTGATGCGCATGAGCGATGCCATGCCAGGCGTGACCGAAACCTCTACCAACCTGGGGGTCATCAAGACTCAGGATGGCGAAGTGTACGTCCAGTGCCTGATCCGCTCCCTGATCGACTCCGGTCGCGAGAGCATCGAACAGATGACCCGCGCCCTGTTCACACTAGCGGGTGCCAGCTGCGAATTCACCGGTGCCTATCCGGGTTGGGCGCCGAACGTGGACTCCCCCGTCATGGCGCTGGTGCGGAGCAGCTACCAGACCCTGTTCGGCACCATGCCCAACGTGATGGTGATCCACGCCGGTCTCGAGTGCGGTCTGTTCAAGAGCGCCTATCCCAAGTGGGATATGGTCTCCTTCGGCCCGACCATCCGCGGTGCCCACTCCCCTGACGAGAAGGTGCATATCCCGGCGGTCGAGCGTTTCTGGCAACTGCTGGTGCACGTGCTGGAAGCGATTCCGGCCAAATAACCCGGCCTACGCCACACGGCAAAACAAAGCCCCGCACTGCTGCGGGGCTTTTTCGTTGCTGCGATTAGGCCAGCCAGACTTCGGCGCTTAACGAATGCCGCGCGCCTCGCGGATCCACTCCCAGGCTTGCTGGATCTCCTGGGTCTTCTCCTTGGCCATCTCCATCATCTCCGGCGGCAACCCTTTGGCGGCCAGCTTGTCCGGGTGATGCTTGCTCATCTCCTTGCGGTAGGCGCGCTTGATATCCTGATCGCTGTCGCTCTCGCTCACCCCCAGCAACTGGTAGGCATTCTTGAGGCGATCCGCAGAGGGAGCCTCCTGCCGATACTGCTGGCCACCAGAATGCCCCTCCTGATACTGGCCATGAGCCTGATTGAAGAAGTTCATCTGCGCTTCGGCCATCGCCAGAATGCGGGCCAACTCAATGCGGCTGAAGCCCAGTTCGTCGGCAATGGTGTGCAGAATGGCGCGCTCGCCCTCCTCTACCCGCCCGTCGGCAAAGGCCGCCTGCAGTTGTACCTCGAGGAAGAAGCGCAGAATGTCGCGCTGCCCGAGGCTGGCACGGCGGAACTCGGCCAGGGTCTCGCGCAGCGGGAAATCGGCCTCTTTACCGAGACGAAACGACTCCTGCGCTCGGGCACGCTGCTCACCGGCCAGCCGCATCCGATCCATCAGGTTGGAGGCAACCCGGATCTCCTGCTCGGTCACCTGACCGCTTGACTTGGCGATGTGACCCATCACCGAGAAGGTGGCATGGAAGAAGACGGCTTGCTGCTCTTGACTCGGGCCGCGACGAAACGCCCCCTGCAGCCCCATGCCACGGTCGAAACGGTGGCCGACCCAGAGGCCAATCAGGGCACCGATGATATTGCCGAGCAGAAAACCGAAGAAGGCGCCCAGCACCTTACCCCAAATACGCATGGTTCAAGACCTCTTGAAGTTAATGAGTGCGGGCCTGGAGCTGGTCATCCAGCTCGCGCAGTCGATCGACCGTGCCGATATCGCGCCACTCGCCAGCGAGCAGGCTGCCGCCCACCCGCCCTTGCGCCATCCAGTCACGCAGCAGGGGCGCCAGCTTGCGGGCGCCGCCCGCGAGACCGGCAAAGGCCGCCGGATCATATAGTCCGACCCCGCTGAAGGTAAACGCTGGCGTATCCACGACTCGCCCTTCTTGCAGGGCAAAGTCCCCGCTCGGGTGCTGGGGCGGATTGGGCACCAGCCAGAGGTGGGCCAGATCATCGCCAAGGGGCTGGCTGACCAGAGTGTGATAATCGAGATCGAGCCAGGTATCGCCGTTGATCACCAGAAAAGGGTCTGCGCCCAGCAGCGGCAGCGCCTGCACGATGCCGCCCGCGGTCTCCAGTGCGCTCTCCTCGGCTGACCAGTGGATGGTCACACCAAGCGCACTGCCATCACCGAGGCTCTCAACCAGCTTGTGGCCGAGCCAGGCGTGGTTGATGACCAACTCGGTCACGCCAGCGGCTTTGAGTTTTTCGATGTGATGAACGATGAGCGGCTTGCCCCCCACCGCCAACAACGGTTTGGGCAGCAGGTCAGTCAGTGGGCGCATCCGCTCGCCACGGCCAGCGGCCAGGATCATCGCCTTCATGGTTTAACCCCGGCATTGGCAATCCTGGGCAGCACCATTTGCTCCAACCACTGACCAAAGCGGGCCAATACCGGATAGGCGCTACCGTGAGTGCGACAGACATCCACCACGTAGCCGAGGGTACGGGGAATATCCTTGAGATAACCGGACTTGCCGTCGCGATGATAGAGCCGGGTGAAGATCCCCGCCGCTTTGAGGTGGCGCTGCATGCCGGTCAGGTCGGCACCACGACGGAAACTGGCATAATCGAGTTCGCCAAGCAGCCCCGCCTGTTGCAGGGTGGCAAAGCCGTGGCGCATCCCTTCATCGATTACCTCATCCGGCCAGCGCACATAGCAATCTTTCAATAGGGAAACGAGGTCATAGGTGAGCGGCCCGATGACCATGTCCTGAAAATCGATGATAGCGAGTTCGCTGGTATCAGGAGTGTTTCCGCCGCACACCATCAGGTTGCGACTGTGGAAGTCACGGTGCATGACCCCTTGCGGCTGGGCCAGATTGCAGGCGGTGAGACAGGCAAAGGTCTCATCGAGCAGTTGCTGCTCTTCGTCGCTCAGGATCAGTTGCAGATGATGGCCAAGCAGCCACTCGGGAAAAATGCTGTTCTCCCGCGCCATAAAGGCCGTATCGAAGGGCTCAAGTGCAAGTTCGACCGCCCCCAGTCGGGGCAGCAGATCTATGGCTTTGCCATACCAGGCCAGCACGTTGTGCTCATTCAGGCAGCTGATCAGCTGGGTATCGCCCAGGTCACTGACCGCCAGCAGACCCTGTTCGTAGTCCACCGCCTTCACCTCTGGCGCCAACAGCTGACGCGCCTGCAAGGCAGTCGCGTTACGAACAAACTCATGATTTTTTTCGGTTTTCGGATTGGCATCCACCCAAACCAGACCACCACCACGAGAGTAGCGGCGGAAACTGGCATCACCGGAAATGAGGGCAAGCGTGAGAGTGGCATCACCGGAAATACGGCGTGCCCACTGCAATAGCAGGGAATCGCGATCGTGCATAAGTCGGGGACCAAGGTGGAAAGCAGCACTTGGCTGTGAGCCCTGGCCGCAATAATGCTTTATCATTGCCGGCTAACATAAAGCAATAACATGCAATGTCAAATACGCAGTTAGGACAACTTGTTTAAATCCTTATAAATCATCAAGTTGTTGTATTTATTGTGCTATGGATTGGGTCGTAAATACTGGCCCTAAGATAACATCCAGGGATCACATGATGAAGTACTGTAGATTCAACTTGTCAACGCAATATCCTTTTCAATAACTTCTTTGCGTGTTTTAAATTTCAGGGGCTTCCTCGGTCTGCTATTTTGTTGGGCTGCAACCTGCGTTGTTGACTAAATCAGAACCGGAGAAGTCTTTCACCAAGCGGTTTGCTCCGCTCAGTTCACCAGCAGCCTGACGGGTATTCCAAGCCCCGTCATTTTGTTCATCGCCTTCACCCCTGCCAGGCTACACCGACCTACGCATTGTAATTTCTCCGGCTCAATTTCGAGCCTCGATCCGATCTGCCGTGGCGCTATTGCAGCAGTCAGCTCATCCCTGAACTTGAGGGCCTTCGGGGTCTTTGTTAATCGCGGACGTCAGAGTTCGCGACCATCCCTGTCCGGTGCACTCGCCCTTTTTACCGCCATGCATTGCCCCGGATGATATAGTCACGGTCAGGATCCGTATTCAGGGAGTTTGTCGTGAAGAAGATCATCTACATCTTGCTCGGCATCGCCGTGGCGGCCTTGCTGGCCATAGTGACGTTGATAAGCCTTATCGACCCCAATCAATTCAAGCCCCAACTGGCTGAACAGGTGCGCAAGAGCACGGGTCGGGAGCTGGTGATGGCAGGGGAGATTGACTGGCGTTTCTGGCCGAGTCTCGGCCTCTCGTTGGAGAAGGTTGCTCTGCGCAATCCGGCCGGTTTTGCCGAGCCGGATCTGGTTCGTTTCGAACAGGGCGAGGCCTCGGTGGCCCTGTTACCGCTGCTCTCCCATCGTCTGGAGATTGGCAAGGTGACGCTGAGTGGCGCCCATCTCTTTATCCAGACCAAGGCGGATGGCAGCTCCAATCTGAGCGGACTGATCAAAGATGCTACTGCTGATGCAAGCGAACCGGTCGTCCCCGCAACCCCTGCGCCAACCGCTGATAGCAAGCCCTGGCAGATCAGCTTGCAGGGTGTTGCGCTCTCCCAGGCCAGTGCGCTGCTACAGGACGATCGCAGCGGCACCTCGCTGCGACTGGATCGACTCGATCTCGATATGGGGCAACTGGCCACCGGTCAGTGGGTACCCGTGACGCTGGCCGCCAAGGGGAGTGCCGATAAGCTCGCTTTCGATGTTAAAGGGCAGACCCAGGTCAAGCTGGCGCAGGAGGTGATGGCGAGTGAACTGAAAGATCTGAGTCTCAGTGGCAGCCTGAGTGACCCGTCCCTGCGACTCGACAGTTTCTCCATCAAGGGAGACCGATTGGCCTTGGGTGAGTGGAGCAACCTCACTTTGGCGCTGAAAGGAGCCAAGGTAGAGGGGCAGCAAGCTTCACTGGCTGGCTCGCTGGAAGGAACGCTCAAGGGACGGCTCGATAAAGAGATGAAGCTTGCCGAACTCTCCGATATGGTGCTGACCGCAGCGCTGGAAGGTGATGTGCTGCCGCGCTCGCAGATGAAACTGAAACTGGCCGGTTTTGCCCGTGCCGAGCTCGACAAGCAGTTGATTACCCTGAGTAAACTGGTGATGAATGTCGATGAGGCGCTGTTGAGTGGTGATGGAACCGTGCAGCTTGGCGCCACTCCGGCAATCACCTTTGATCTCCATGGGGAGAAGCTGGATCTCGACAAGTGGCTCGCCAAATCGGTACCGACCACACTTGCGCAGGCGAAAGAGGACAAACCGGCGGCCGGTGCTTCAAATACCGCTGCAAGTGACAATAAAGCGGCAACCGGCAAGAGCGAATCCCTCTCCGCGGTTGAACCGGATCTGGGCGCGCTCAAAGGGGTGGATCTAGATGGTCGGCTGCAACTCGGCAGCCTGCGCCTGAAAGGGCTGGATCTCGGCGCAGTCGATCTGCAGGTGGCTCTGGCCAAGGGACTGCTGACGCTCAAACAGTTCAGCGCGACCGTGGCAGGCGGTCAGATAAACGCGAACGGGGTACTTGACGCACGCCAGCAGCCCGCCACCTACAAGGTGCACAAGCAGGTGGCCGGGGTGAACATTCGCCCCTTGTTGCAGACTCTGGCTCAGAGTGATCTGCTGGAGGGCAAGGGCGATCTCGATGTGCAGGTGCAGGGGCGTGGTCTCTCTGAGTTGGCACTGCGCAACGGGATGCAGGGCAAGGTTACCTTGAAACTGAGCGACGGTGCCCTGCATGGCATCAACCTGCCGGAGATGATCCGCGAGGCGCGGGCCACCCTCACCGGCAAGGGGGCCGAGCAGGTGAAGGAGGCGCGCAAGACCGACTTCAGCGCCCTGACCGCCAGCTTCCAGATTGCCGATGGCGTTGCCCGCAGCAACGACATCCAGCTCTTTGCCCCGGCCTTGCGGGTCAAGGGCGAGGGGCAGACGGCGCTGGTGCCGGAGAGCCTCGACTTCCTGTTCCTCACCTCCATCGTCGAGAGCAGCAAGGGGCAGGGAGGCAAGGATGTGGACGAGCTCAAAGAGATCACCATTCCGGTGCGGATCGGCGGCCACTGGCAGGCGCCCAGCTATCAGCTCGACGTGAAGGCGCTGCTCAGCAACAACAAGCTGCTGGAGGATAAGGCGCGCAAGGAGGCCGAACGGGGCCTCAAGAAGCTGCTGGGGGACAAGGCCGACAACGATGCTGTCAAAGGGGTGGCTGACCAGCTGCTCAAGGGACTGTTCAAATAGGTGACGGTTCACATGGGCTGGCGCTCGCTGCGTCAATGCCGTTAGCGGTTGACCGGATGTCAGCGCCATTGAAAAATGGCGCTGACATTTTTTATGGCGCAGTGCTCTGCTGTGTCTTCATCCGGAGTCATCTCGAGTTGAACCCATGCGCCTGATCCTGCTGCTCTGCTCCCTGATCTGCTACGGCATGACTTCTCCGGTGCTGGCCGGGCCGTTGGCGGATCGCCTGGCGGGCGAGCTGGCCAAGCAGGCTCCCGAACAGGCGCTGCCTCTTGACGAGGTACAGCGGATCGACCGTCGCCTGATTGCTCCCGACTCCCTTCATCCTGCCTGGCAGCGTTATCCGCTGCGCCAGCTGCAGGCCATCTATCGCTATCAGCAGGAGTGCGGGACAGATCATGACTTGCCCGCCGAGTGGCTGCCGCTGCTGCGGGCGCTTTGCGGCCAAGGGGCTGCGCCCTCGGCCCGCTGGTTTGCCGCTCACCCCGTCTATCCGCTGGGGGGCTCCAGCGCTGCTCGCTGGCAGGCTGGTCATCCGGCGGCCGGGCTCGACGCTCTGCTCCATGTGCGGGAGCGGCGAGATCAGTTGGGGCAGCTCGGCGAGCTCGATAATGACAACCTCGATGCCCTGCTGCGGGGCGAGCGCTGGTTGCTGCAATCGGGTCAGCTCTGGCTGCTTGCCGATGGGCAGTGGCGCCGTTACGGTGCCGGGCAGTGGCAGCCGCTGGCCGAGCGGCTTGGTGTGACGCTGGATAGTCGCACTGCCGGTTCTTGTGAAGAGCGAGTCGGAGCGATCTGCTTCAATACTCGCCCCACGCTTGGCTGGCAGTGGCTGGCGCTGGCCAGCACGTTTGGTTTTATCCTGTTGCTGGGGTGGGCCAGCTGGCAGCGCTGGCGCCTGCTGCGGGAGCGGCGCGTCGCGTTGCAGATGCTGACCCACGAGCTGCGTACCCCCATCATGGCGCTCTCCGGCATCAGCGAGGAGCTGCGCCATGACTTCGACCGGCTACCCCCTTCCGCCCAGCAGAGCGTGGGTCAGCTGCTGGGCAGTGTCGCCCGTCTGCATCAGCTGGCGCAGGCCAGTCGCCACTATCTGGCGGCTGAGACTCTGGAAGATGAGCGGGTGGCGGTCAGTCTCACCGAGTGGCTCACCCTGGCTTGCGAGCGGCATGACGCCACCTTCTGCCTTGAGCGGGAGATGACTCTGGCGCTCCCCTTCTACTGGCTCGATCTCGCCCTCGACAACCTGCTGCGCAACGCCAGCCAGCATGGCCGTGAGCCGGTTCGGGTCAATGCCAGCTGGCAGGCGGGGCGTTTGATCCTCGCGGTCAGCGATAGCGGCGAGTTGCCGAGTTACCGGCTCGCCACCCTGCTGCGTCGTGGTGCCCGTGCCGATGGTCTGGGGCTGGGGCTTGCCATCGTGCGCCATCTGCTGCGCCGTCTTGGCGGGCGCCTCGCCCTATCCGGCCCGCCCACTACCGTCACCCTGACGCTGCCCTGCCAACTCAGGAGCGACCCCGAATCATGAAGACCATCCTGCTTGTCGAAGACGAGGCGCTGCTGGCGGAGAACCTGCAACGCTATCTGACCCGCGAGGGGTATCGTTGCCTCTGGTGTGACACCCTTGCTGCGGCGGAGCAGCAGTGGCTGGCGGCGGATCTGGTGCTGCTGGATCGCACCATGCCGGAGGGGGATGCCCTCGACTGGCTTCCCCAGTGGCTGGCGCGCAAGGCGCTGCCGGTGATCGTGCTCACCGCAAGGGTGGAGGTGAGCGATCGGGTGGCCGGGCTCGATGCAGGGGCGCGCGACTACCTGGCCAAGCCCTTCTCCCACGACGAGCTGCTGGCGCGGATCCGGGCCCAGCTGCGCCAGCTGGGGGATGGCACTCAGGCAGTGGGCGGCTTGCAGCTTCATCCCGCCCGGATGCAGGCGAGCTGGCAGGATGCGGAGGTGAGCTTTACCCCCATCGAGTTTGCCCTGCTCACCCTGCTGGTGCGGATGGCGGGGCGGGTGCTGAGCCGGGAGGAGATCCTCAACCGGGTGTGGGGCTATCAGGCGTTTCCCTCCACCCGCACTGTTGATACCCATATTCTGCAACTGCGCCAGAAGCTGCACGGACTAGCCATCGAGACGGTGCGCGGTATCGGCTACCGGCTGGAGGTGCCTGCGTGAAGCGCTCTACGCTGGCTACGCTGCTGTTGGCTCTAAGCGTCGGCTTGCTGAACGCAAGCTGCGTGATGGCAACCGATCGCCTCCTGGAAACCGATCGCGCCGACCCGCTGCAACCGGCTACCTTGGCGCTGTTGCAGGGGGATAACCGGCACGCCTGGCAATCTTTGCAGCAGGCTTGGCCTGCGCTCAACAGCGATGCCGAGCGCCGCAGCTGGCAGGGGATGCTGGCCGTGCTGAGTGCCCAGCACTGCGGCAAGGATTTCCCGCTGACCTTGCCTGATGGGGTGAGCGAGCTGCTCCTTGAGTTGATCCAGCGCGATGCGCCGTTGCTGCGGGACTATCGGGTGCAGTTGACCGGGGAGGGGCCCATCACCGCCGCGGAACTTGTCGATCCCGCTGGCCGTGACCGACTGACAGGCGCCCAGTGGGAGGTGGAAGAGAACTTCGGAGTCAGGGTCGTGGGGGCCGATCTACCGACGCCTTTGCCTGCTGGACTCTATCAGCTGCGGCTGGCGGTGGCGGGCAAAGCGTGGCAGGTAGTGCTGCCGCTGCCTGCGGTGCAGGATCTGGACTGGCTCTCCCGCTCGCCGCAGGTGGTGGCCAATCCCCCCGCCAATCCTGCGGCCTGTACGCCGCTCTGGCTTGAGCAGACGGTGCTGGCTCGCCCGCAATACTCACTGCTGTGGTGGAACCGCCTGCCTCTGGATGGCAAGGTGGGTTGGCCTGCCGCCACGCCCGACAGCTGGCGCACCCTCTCGCTGGTGCAAACCAGCCAGCGCGGCCAGCTGGTGTTGCAGCTAAGCCACAGTCAGGCGGGGCCGGTGGAGTAATGGTCGTCGTGATGGTCAGTTGCACGCAATCCTGACATTAGCCTGACAATCGCAGGCGGCCAATCTGCTGAAATGGCGATTCCCGTGAGTTATCAGGAATCACCGACCATGACTTTTCTTCCCGTGCTAACGAGCCGGATCCGCCCGCTGCTGCTGTTGGCGCCGCTGTTCTCCCTGCCTGCCGAGGCGCTGACCCTTGCCAACGATCAGTGGCGCATTGAGTTGGATCCCGCCACCCTGGCAGCCGAGGCTGTGCTGCCATCGGGCAAGCACCTTCTCATCTCTTCTCCCGGCCCGCGTCAGCCGGTCACCGCGCTGCAGCAGGAGGGGGAGCGTGCCAGCTGGCTGACCCGTGCCGATGGCGAGGTGCGTGCCTTGGCTCGCCTTGAGGGTAACCGTCTGATCCTTACCCTCAGCCGTGCAACTGCTGGCGAGTTGGTGTGGCCGAGGGTACCGGCAGGGGCGCAGGCGCTGATGCTGCCGATCCACGAGGGTTTTCGCATCCCGGTTGAGCATCCCGCGTGGCGCCAGGCGCTGGCGCAGGAGTATCAGGGGATCAATACCACCGAGGATCTCACCCTACCGCTGGTCGGGCTGGATCACGGGGATCAGCAACTGGCGATCCTCTTTGCCAACCCCTTCAACAACCGGCTCACTTTTACGCCCGGGAAAGATGGTATTGCCCTGACGGCGACCCATAGTGTCAATCGCCTCAATCTGGCCGACCCCTATGAAGTGGCGGTCTCGCTACAACCGGGCAGTGATTGGCTGGCGGCGGGCAAGGCCTATCGCAGCTGGCTGCAGGCGCGGGGCGAGCTGGTCTCGCTCGAGAGCAAGCTGGCGGCAGTAAAGGATGGCAAGCGGCTGATCGGCGCCTCTCACCTCTACCTCTGGGGCGAGCGACTGCTGGTGCCACAGGATGTGAAGAGCTGGCCCGCGCTGCGCCATCCGGGTCAGCAACCTGCTGATTTCGCTGCCCGGCGCACGCTGGCTGCCACGCAACTGGGGGCTGCGCTCAACGAGCCACAGAGCTGGGGTGATGGCAGCTCGGCCAAGATGATCGCTGCTCTCAAGCAGGCTGGATTACCAAAACTCTGGCTGGGTCTGCCCCAGTGGACGGCGGGCTTTGCCGCGCCAGAGGGGATTGCGCTTGCCAAAGCGGCGGGCTATCTCATCGCCCCTTACGACTCCTACGATACTGCGCTGCCGGAGGGGAATCGTCAGCAGAGCTGGCTCACCGCCCAGATGGGGCAGGATATCTATCAGCGCTGCGGCATCATGCAGGAGAACGGCCGGCGCAAGAGCGGCTTTCAAAACAGCGGCGTCTACACCAATCAGGCCTGCGTGCGCCTGGTGATGGAGCAGCGCGTGCCCTGGTTGCAGCAGGCAAGCCACTACAACAGCTGGTTCCTCGATGTGGCGGCGACCGGCATGGTGTTTGACGACTTCGACCCGGCCAAGCCCACTACTCAGTCGCAGGATGCGCAAAACCGGATGGCCGGGATGGCGTGGATTGCCAGGAGTCAGGGTGTGCTGGTGGGCTCCGAGGAGGGAGGCGCAGTTGCCAACCGCACCGCGGCCTTTGCCCACGGCCCCCAGACCAGCTGCTTTGGCTGGCAGGATCCCGATATGCGCCGCAACAAGCGCTCTCCCTACTATCTGGGAGCCTGGTATCCCGACTATCAGCCTGCGTTCTTCTTTGGCCAGAGCCACCTCAAGCCCGGGTATCAGGCGCTCTACTTTGATCCGGCGCTGCGGTTGCCGCTGTTCCAGAGCGTCTTTCACGACAGCATAGTGACCACCCATCACTGGACGATGGATAGCCTCAAATTCAGGGAGAGCCGTCAGGTGACCGAACTGTTGCAGCAGCTCTACAACGTGCCGCCGCTGCTCAACCTCAGTCTGGATAGCGCCAGCGTGCGCATTCCCTATCTCAAGGGACTCGATGCCTTCTTCCGTCCGTTGCATGAGCGGCTCTACAACCAGCCACTCACCGGTTTTCGCTGGCTCGATAAAAGAGGAGTGGTGCAGCAGAGCGAGTTTGCCGATGGTACTCGACTGATTGCCAACTTCGGTTCGGCCACCGAGCTGGCAGGTATAAAACTGGCCGCTCAAAGCGTGCTGGCGCTGCTGCCCGATGGCCGCCAGCAGCAGTTTGTTTCGCAACCGGATGGCGCCCGCTAATCTGGCGTTCTGGCTTTTATTTCATCAGAGGATGCTGTTGCAGAACTTTTCATGTATAGATGAACGTTCTGCAAAATAAACGAGAGGTAGTTCTGATGATTGAGAGTGAAGTGATTAGAGAGGTAAACCATCCGGCGTGGCCGCTGGTCTGGCAGATCTATGGCGAGAGTTTTCCCCGCTACGAACAGCGCCAGTCACAGCATCAGCCGCAGAAGATGCGGGATCCTCGCTATCACTGCCAAATCTTTTATCAGGACGGCCTGCTGCTCGGTTTTATCTTCTGGTGGGCGTGCGGTGAGCAGATCTATATCGAACATCTGGCCATTAATCCGGCGCTGCGCGGCCGCAACTACGGCAGCCGCCTGCTGGCCGAATTTTGCGAGCGGGCAGGCAAAACCGTCATTCTCGAGATCGATCCGCCAGAGGATGAGATTGCCATTCGCCGTCTGCGCTTCTATCAGGGGCTGGGCTTTTGTCTCAACGACTATGCACATGTCCACCCGCCCTATCATCCTGACTATCAAGGTCATGCGCTGCGGGTGTTGAGCTATCCGGGGCTTCTTGAGGAAGAGGCCTATCAGCGTTTCAACAGCATGCTGGTGGAGACGGTGATGGAGCACGGCTTGAGTTGGAAAACGGGGATGTTCATTGCGAGATGAAGGGGGATTATCCCCCCTCCTAATTTCAACTATTCATAGACTGATGTCGCGGTCAGCAACTGATCTGCAAAGGTAAAGATTTCATCGATCGAGGAAATAGGATGCCTAGTCTCTTTTTTGTCTGCATCGAATAAACCGATATATTTCTGCTTCGCATTAAAATGCAACCGGCATAATGGCTTGCGATTATTATCGTCGAGGAGAATACCAAAATAACTTTGGGTATCTCTTGCCGCGATTATTGTTACATCAAATCGCTGTCTCAGAATTGCTTTGACAACATTAAAGCCTTCCATCTCTTCAATCGTTGTATCGACCTTTGATTTTTCCTCACTACAGCCTTCGGCATTATTGTTATCACTTGATGGATTACTATCAAATGCGGGTTGGATAGTTGAGGAGTTGACACTGCCACCAATCGCAGATTTCAATCTTGCATTGATGCTGTCATTCAGGAATTGGCTAAGTGCCTTCTTGGTAATGTCGGTAAAGGACTGTTTGACCTTTGCCGTCAGTACACCATCATAGATTCTGGATGCAAAAAATTTAACAAAGTCTTCTTCCGGTGAGCCAAATTGTTCGGCTAGCAATTTTTTGATCTGGCTAAGGTACTTCAGTTCGCCAGCTGCATCGACAACTGAATCAACATCGAAAGAGGTTTTGGTTAGTTTTAATACCTCAGGCACTATGTGTTCATCTATGTCTTCCAGATCGAGCGTCAAAAATGGTTTTTCGTCCATTTTGTTTGGGGCATCAAGGTCTGTGTAGAACTCATATTGTGCCCCATTGGTAAGAATGCCGATTCGAGCATTGGTAACTGAAAAATATCGGAAGAGTTGACCAGAGTGCTTGGCCGAGAGTTTTTCACTGTATTTTTTACACTCAACCAGAATTTGCACTTGCCCATCTTTGAGAATGGCGTAGTCAACCTTTTCCCCTTTTTTGATGCCTGTATCTGCGGTGAATTCCGGAATCACCTCCGTAGGATCAAACACATCATAACCAAGTACACGATTGAGAAATGGCATGACAAATGCGTTTTTGGTTGCTTCTTCTGTGGTGATCATCGATGACTGTTGAGCAATCTTTTTGGCTAGACTCTGTAGCTGCTCTGAAAAATCCATTGTTTCCTCTCTACGCTGGGACTGGAATTGTTGAGTTGATATTCACCCGTCATATCTGGCCAAAATCAGGTGAGGTCATAGAGACGGTTTATCTCTGCATATATTCAGCAAAGTGCCATACGATTCCAAGGCTGGTATGCCTGAAACAGGATCCAGCTCACCGCTATTGAGTGTTATATGAAGAAAATATGAGCTTGTAGCTGACATTTATATTAGAAAGGGGCGCCCAAGCGCCCCTTTCTCGTTGAACCTGCTGTGGTTTATCTCACTCCCCCAGCAGCTTGTGCCAGACGGCGAGCACATGGCTGCGCTCACTCTGCAGCTGATCGTCGCTCACCTTGCGGGAGATCTCCGAGAGGTTGAGGCGATGGCCGAGGTTGCGGATCTCCAGATAGGCCTGCTTCAACCCTTCCGCCTGCTCCAGGGTCAGCACCCCCGCCATCACGCACTCGTCGAAGATGCGCACGTTATCGGACCAGCGGGTGAGGGCATCGGGCTCGCCGCAGGCGTGGGCCAGCACCAGATACTGGGCGATAAACTCGATATCCACCATGCCGCCGGGGGACTGTTTGAGGTCGAACTCGCCGGCACCCGCCTTGAGCAGGTGATCCCGCATCTTGTGGCGCATCTCGCGCACCTCGCGGGCCAGGGTCGGCAGCTCCCGCTCCCTGGCCAGCACATCGCGGCGGATGCGGGCAAACTCGGCAACGATGGCATCATCGCCATAGATGGGACGGGCCCGCACCAGTGCCTGATGTTCCCAGGTCCATGCCTCGTTTTGCTGGTACTGCTCATAGGCCGACAGCGACGAGACCAGCAGGCCGGAGTCGCCGGAGGGGCGCAGCCGCATATCGATCTCGTAAAGAATGCCGGACGGGGTGCGGGTGCTGAACAGGTGCAGGATCCGCTGGGCGAGGCGCAGGTAGAACTGGCGGCTGTCGATGGGCTTGCGACCATCTGTGTAGCTGTTGGGGTCGCCACCGTGCAGGAACACCAGATCGAGATCCGAGCCGTAGCCGAGCTCGATGCCACCCAGCTTGCCATAGGCCACCACCGCAAAGCCGCGCTGGCTGTTCACCGCCACCTCGGGTGGCACCCCGTAGCGCTCGCTCATCTGGGCCCAGGCCTGATTGACCACCTCTTCGGTGATCGCCTCCGCCAGCCAGGTGAGGTGATCGCTCACCTTCATCAGCGGCAGGGCGCCGGCAATGTCGGCCGCCACGATGCGCAGCAGCTGCACCTGCTTGAACTGACGCAGCGCCTCCATCTGCTGCTCCACGTCCTCTTCGGGGATGCGCAGCAGGAACTGGCGCAGCTGGGGTTTGTACTGATCGAGCGGGGTGGGATGATAGAGGTGCTGGGGATCGAGCAGCTCATCCAGCAGGATAGGGTAGCGGGCCAGCTGTTCGCTCACCAGATGACTAGCGTCGCACAACCGCACCAGCTGGCGCAGGGCGCCCGGGTTCTCCGCCAGCAGCTGCAGATAGGCGCTGCGGGTGAAGATGCGGGTCAGCAGCTCGCATACCCGCTCGAACAGACGGGCGGGCTGCTCGCTGGCCACTACCAGTCGCAGCAGCTCCGGCATCAGCCAGTCCAGCGCGATGCGCCCCTGCGGCCCCACCTGACGACGCTTGTATTCCTCCTTGAAACGCAGCAGAGCGGCGCAGAGCGGGGCGGGCTCGGCCACCCCCTGCGCGGTCAGCAGTTTTTCCAGCTCGGCGGCGTCGAGCTCGGTGCGCCACAGGTCGAGCCAGAGCTGCTCCAGATGGGCGGGTGCCTCTTTCTCTTCCCCCACCACGGCGGCGAACTCCTGATGGACGGCGGCCATCTCCTCATCGAGATGAGCCATAAAGGCGCCCCAGTCAGCAAAGCCGAGGGCGGCGATCAGCCGCTGGCGATCCCGCTCTTCGGTGGGCAGGGTCTGGGTCTGCTGATCGCCGATCTCCTGCAATATGTTCTCGACCCGGCGCAGGAAGCGATAAGCCGCCAGCAAGCGGTCGCAATGGGCTGATTCGAGGGCGCCACATTGGGCGATGGCGGCCAGCGCTTCGGGCAGGTGACGCACCCGCAGCGCCGGTTCACGACCGCCGCGAATAAGTTGCAGCGCCTGGGCGATAAACTCCACTTCACGGATGCCGCCAGCCCCCAGCTTGATGTTGCCCTCCAGTCCCTTGCGGCGCACCTCGGCGGCGATCATCGCCTTCATCTGGCGCAGGCCGTCGATGACGCCAAAGTCGATGTAGCGGCGAAACACAAAGGGGCGCAGCATTTCGGCCAGCTCGACCGCGTGCTCGCACTGGGGGCCCAGTACCCGCGCCTTGACCATGGCGTAGCGCTCCCAGTTGCGGCCGTGGTGCTGGTAGTAATCCTCCATGGCGACAAAGGAGATGGCGAGCGGCCCCGCCTCGCCAAAGGGGCGTAAGCGCATATCGACCCGGAACACCTGACCATCCTGGGTGGGCTGGTGGAGGGCGTTGATGATGCGTTGGCCCAGCTTGATGAAAAATTGCTGGTTGGCGAGTTCACGCCGCCCGCCGACCGTGTAGCCGTTCTCGGGGAAGGTGAAGATAAGGTCGATATCCGAGGAGAAGTTGAGCTCGCCACCACCCAGCTTGCCCATGCCGAGAATGAGCAGCGGCTGCGGGTTGCCGTTGCCGTCCATCGGGGTGCCCAGCTCGCCGCACTGTTTGGCGTAGAGCCAGTCGCGGGCAGAGCAGATCAGCGTATCTGCCAGCTTGGTGAGGTGGATAAAGCTCTCTTCCACCACCGCATGGCCCAGCAGCTCGCGCCAGGCGATCACCAGCATGCGGCTGCGGCGGAACTGGCGCAGGATACGCTTGAGCGCCTCTTCATCACTCACCTCGGCGAGCAGGGCGGTCAGATCGCGCTGGTAGGCGGGCCAGCGTTCAGCCCGCTCCAGATCCCCGGAGGCGAGCAGCTCGGTCAGCAACGCCGGCTGTTTGAAGAGGGAGTCGGCGACAAAATCGGAGAGGCCGAGCAGGGTCTGCAGTGTCTGGCGCACCTGCTCGGGTTGGTTGCCATAGTCGGGGGCCAGTTCGATCAGCCGTTGCCACTGGCGCTGGGCCTGATCTTGCAGCAGGGGAGAGAGGGCGGAGAAAGAGGGAGAGTGCTGGGCCACGGTTGCCGTCCTTGTGGTTCACGACAGCGGGTTAACGACACGGGGTTAACAACGCTGCCGGTTCAAAATGTTGGTTGCCAATCTAGCACTGTCAGGCCCCCGCGTCACAGCGCAGGGGCGAGAAGCATGATCCGGCCGGAATATTCGGCAACTGGCGGTTCAGGTGCGCTGGTAGATGGCGGGATCGTAGATCTCCATCAGGTTGCCCGGGTTGGCTGGTGGTGCAAAGCCGAAACCGGCGTAGAGGCCGTGGGCATCCGAGGTGGCGAGGGAGAGACGGCGCAATCCCTGCAACTCTGGATGGTCGACAATGGCGGCCACCAGTGCCTTGCTGTAACCGCGGCCGCGGTACTCCGGCAGCACAAACACGTCCGCCAGATAGCCAAAGGTAGCCTTGTCGGTGATAACCCGGGCGAAGGCAACCTGCTGACCATCGACATAGCCGCCAACGCAGAGGGAGTGGTTGATGGCCCGCACCACAGTGCTGTGGGGAATACCGCGACACCAGTAGGCTTCTTCAGACAAGAAGCGGTGGATAAGCGACAGGTCGAGCCGCCCCTTGTCGTCACTGATCTCGAATTGAAACTGCTCTTCTCTGTTCTGCATCCTGGCTCCTTGCTGGATGGTGGTGGACATTTGCGGGCTATCGACAGCCATGTTAACAGTTTTGCCTGACGGGGCGCACGTTGCGCGGCCACCCTTTTTAAGCTCCGGTTACAAAAATGGGCCCCCGATATCGGAGGCCCATTTTATTGGTAGAACAGTAGTTTAGTGGCCGTCGCCCCAGAAGAACTTGAGCACGAACAGCAGGGCCACCACCAACACGCAGGAGTTGATCTCGCGCCAGCGGCCGGTGCCAGCCTTCATAACGCAGTAGGAGATAAAGCCGACGGCGATCCCCTCGGTGATGGAGAAGCTGAACGGCATCATCACCGCAGTCATAAAGACCGGTACCGCTTCGGTCAGATCTTCCCACTTCACCTGGGTCAGCTCGGAGCACATCAGCACGCCCACAAGCTCGAAGCCCAGTTACCATGGGACGTCCCGCTGGAGCTGATGACAAAAAAAGTGGCTCAATGCGGTGAAGCCAAGTAGGTCGATTTAACGGCGCTTACAAATAAAGCGCCATTCTACACCGCTAGGGCCGTTTTTTATGAGTAAAACTGACGGGAAGATAAGGAATTCAGGGGAGGATGGGATAACACAGACCAATTTTCAGGCTATTTGCTGAATGTCAGGCAATAAAAAACCCCGCTCGATGAGCGGGGTTTCTTGTATTGGGTGCCTGGCAGTGTCCTACTCTCGCATGGCGAATGCCACACTACCATCGGCGCTACCGCGTTTCACTTCTGAGTTCGGCATGGGATCAGG
>NZ_JBSTYP010000063.1:0-27011 GCF_054052405.1 Aeromonas aquatilis
ACCTTGGACAACTCGAATTTCTGTTGTTGCACGCCACTCGGCATCGGCTGCAACAAGGCCTCGCCCTAGTTATCGTCGGCCGAGGCCTTGGCACTAATCAGCAGGAGAGAGGCCAGCAAAATACGGCTGGACTGGCGCACGTTTGTATCCCTGACAATTCGTTATTGTTGGATCTGTCTGTCTTGCAACAGGCGCTGTTGCAACTGGTGGTCACGCAGGAAGGCGTTAATCCGCTCCCGCTGTTCCTGCATCTGCTGTTCGGTCAGCCCTTGCTGACGGGCACGGGCGCCATCCTGTTGCGGATAGTGAACACTCACCGGCGCCGCACTGCCACCGATTGGAATGGTATTGAGCACCGGATTGGCCGGAACGCCATCCTGTCCCTGATACTGCTGCACCCCGAAGATAACGGCAGCGGCCACAGATGCCGCAATGGCATATTGACCCAGTTGCTGACCGACACGGCGGAACAACAGAACCACATTAGAATCTGTCTTGACCGGTGCAACGGCAGGTTGCAGCACGGGAGCCGTCTCGACCGGCTTGGGTGCCAGTATGGTGGGCTCATCCTCCAGCGCAGCCATGATGCTGTCACTGAGATCCAGTTGCAGATTGACCGGCAGGTCACCCCGCATGGCATCGCCGATCAGGTGGTAACGACCCCAGGTATCTTGCAAGTCGGAGTCCATCCCCAGCTCGTTCAGTACCTCTGCGTCACTCAGGTCACCATCCATCAGGGCAGAGATTTGCTCTTTATTTGCCATAAGTTAACCCGTTTTTCCCCAGTTAATTCTCGATCAGAGGTTGCAGCTTTTTATCGATTGCTTCCCTCGCCCGGAAGATACGGGATCTGACCGTACCCACAGGGCAATCCATGATTTCGGCAATCTCTTCGTAGCTCAACCCTTCCAGTTCGCGAAGGGTGATAGCTGTCCTCAGGTCTTCCGGCAATGCCTCTATGGCTGAAAACACGGTGCGCTTGATCTCGTCAGTCAGCGCCAGGTTTTCCGGTGTTGAGACCTCTTGCAAGGCTTCACCACCACCATAAGACTCCGCTTCGTCAGCCTCCACATCACTGCTGGGCGGCCTGCGCCCCTGGGAGGTCAGATAATTCTTCGCCGTGTTCACGGCAATTCGGTACAACCAGGTATAAAAAGCACTTTCGCCACGGAATGTCGGCAATGCACGGTAGGCTTTTATGAAGGCCTCTTGCGCCACATCGGGCACATCACCGGGATTGTTGACATACCTGGCAACCAGGTTGACCACCTTTTGCTGGTATTTTTTTACCAACAGGTTGAAAGCTGCTTTATCGCCGCGCTGGACCCGTTCAACCAGCTGTTCGTCCAGTAGATTCTGGTCGCTCATCAGAGCCGTAAAACCCCCATCAGGTTATCGTTCTTCTTTTCCGGCCCTTCCTAAGCGCACAAGTTCAGACAGGGAGAATCAGAGAAAGTTCGCTTCAATTGAAAAAAATGTGATGCAGGCTGCATCCTCGCCCTCGCTTGGGCTACCATGGTGCCAGTTCTTAATCCAGGCCAATGATACTTATGAAAGCAAGTGTTGAATACCTTTGCGATGTACTGATCATTGGCAGCGGTGCCGCTGGTTTGTCCCTCGCGTTGCGATTGGCAGACCAGGCCAAAGTCCTGGTTCTGAGCAAGGGGCCCATCAGTGAAGGGGCCACTCTCTATGCGCAAGGAGGCATCGCTGCCGTTTTCGACGAAACCGACAGCATCGAATCTCACGTGAGCGACACGCTCAACGCGGGTGCCGGGTTATGTGACCCGGCGGTGGTGGAGTTCACCGCTCGCCACGCCCGCGAGTCCATCCAGTGGCTCATTCAGCAAGGGGTCCCCTTCGATCAGGAGGAGAACGCCGACGGTGAATCCCAGTACCACCTCACCCGGGAAGGGGGCCACAGCCATCGCCGCATCTTCCACGCGGCGGATGCCACCGGCAAGGCGGTGCAGCTCACCCTGATCGATCAGGTGCGCGCTCACCCCAATATCCAGCTGATGGAGCGCTTCAACGCGGTCGACCTCATCACCACCCGCAAGCTCAATCTGCCGGGCAACAAGGTGCTGGGTGCCTACGTCTGGAACCGCAACGCCGAGCAGGTCGAGGTGATCCGCGCCCGTTTCGTGGCGCTGGCGACCGGTGGCGCCTCCAAGGTCTACCAGTACACCTCCAACCCGGATGTGAGCTCTGGCGATGGCATCGCCATGGCATGGCGGGCCGGTTGCCGGGTGGCGAACCTGGAGTTCAACCAGTTCCACCCCACCAGCCTGTTCCACCCGGATGATCCCAACTTCCTGTTAACCGAAGCGCTGCGTGGCGAGGGGGCCTATCTGCGCCGCCCCGACGGCAGCCGGTTTATGCCGGAGTTTGACGAGCGGGCCGAGCTGGCGCCACGGGATATCGTCGCCCGCGCCATCGACCACGAGATGAAACGGCTCGGGGCGGATTGCATGTATCTGGACATCAGCCACAAGCCGGCCGATTTCATCATCAAGCACTTCCCTACCATCTACGAGCGTTGCCTCGCGGTCGGCATCGACATCACCAAGGAGCCGATGCCCATCGTGCCGGCCGCCCACTACACCTGTGGCGGCGTGATGATCGACAACAACGGCCAGACCGATATCCCCGGCCTCTACGCCATCGGCGAAGTGACCTATACCGGTCTGCACGGAGCCAATCGCATGGCCTCCAACTCCCTGCTGGAATGCGTGGTCTATGCCCATCAGGCGGGGGCCGATATCCTGGCCAAGCTGCCGATGAGCGTGGAGCCACCGCGCCTGCCGGCGTGGGACGAGAGCAAGGTGGAAGATTCTGACGAACTGGTGGTGATCCAGCACAACTGGCACGAGCTGCGGCTGATGATGTGGGACTACGTGGGGATAGTGCGTACCAACAAACGCCTCGCCCGTGCCAAACGCCGCATCGACCTGCTCAAGCAGGAGGTACAGGAGTACTACGCCAACTTCCGCGTCTCCAACAACTTGCTGGAGCTGCGCAACCTGTTGCAGGTGGCTGAGCTTATCGTCAACTGCGCCCTGCAGCGCAAGGAGTCCCGCGGCCTGCACTACAACCTGGATCATCCGGATATGCTGCCGGACTCCAAACCGACCGTGCTAACTCCGGAGCGGGATTAATTCCCCTTCCTGCGAAGCATTGCAGCAATCAGTGACCCTGCCTCGGCGGGGTCACTTGTTTTCAACCGCTTTTCAGCCACAAAAAGAGTGCCGCCAGCCACATGACCGTCACTCACCACGATACATCAGCAAGCGGTCATCACTGGAAACAGGTGTCAGCGCCGGGACGGCAGAAAGTGGATGGCTCGCGCCAGCAGGCGGTAATGTTCGGGGGGAAGGGCGTCGGAGAAGAGCCACAGGAGCCGTGGCGACACAGCTCCACTCTCTTGCGGCTCGGGGCAAAGCGCCAGCCTGAGCACACCGGGCAGAATGCGGCTTTTCTTGTCAAGCTGATAGCGACGACCTTGCCACTGCAACCACTGACCATCCCAGACAAGCTCGAACGGGGGCTCGGCGAGGGTGCGCCAGCTCAACCGGAGCGCCACCAGCCAGACGGGCAGCAACAGCGCCCACTGCCAACCGGCAATCAGACCTGCCACCGGCCAGAGCAGCAACAGAAAGAGGGCCACCAGCAAACATTGCTGATGGCGGGAGGGGTGAACCGTTATGATCACCCGCTCCACGGCATCAGGCATGACGGTCGTGACGGGCCTGATTGCGCGCCAGGATCATCTTGATCATGGCGCTGAAGGCGGGATCGGCCGGCACTGCGTGACCCATGGTCCAGCGGAACAGGTCCGGATCATCGCTCGCCAGCAGGCGGATAAAGGTCTGCTGATCGGCTTCGCTCAGGGAGTCGAACTCGTGTTCGAAAAAGGGCATAAAAACAACATCCAGCTCGAGCATGCCACGGCGGCAGGCCCACTTCAGTCGGGATTTTTCAACTGGGCTCAACATGGAACTCTCCTTACAAAGACCCGGGGATGGTACCAGCTGGATTTTCCGGCTGACAAACATTAGTTACGTCTTTACCATGCAGGTCACATACTTTCTCTCTGGAATACCATCGTGAGCCTGCAACCCCCTGTTTTTCCTGCCGAGCCGACCCGCTTCGCCCTGACCAAGATAGCCATCACCCGACTGAGTGGTCAGGATCGCGTCAAATATCTGCAAGGTCAGGTCACCTGCGACGTCAACGCCCTGCAACCGGGGCAGAGCACGCCGGGTGGTCACTGTGATCCCAAGGGCAAGCTGTGGAGCGATTTTCGCCTGCTCTGCCTTGAAGAGAGCCTGCTGATGCTGACCAGCCCTTCAGTGCTGGAACGTCAGCTGCCGGAGCTGAAGAAATTTGCCGTCTTCTCCAAGGTGGAGATTGCCGCCGACGAGCGCCATGCAACCGGCCTGGCTGGCAAGGGCACAGATGCGTGGATCGCCGCGCAGTTTGGTCTGGAGCAGAGCGGCCTTATCGCTGGCGGCATGGCGGTGAAGATCGAACAGGATCGCTGGCTGCTGGTAAGCAATCAGCAAGCCGACACCCTGCCAAAAGGAGATGAGTCACTCTGGTGGGGGCTCGAGATCAAGGCGGGTCTGCCGCACATGGAAGCAGTGCATCAGGGGGAGTTCATCCCGCAGATGCTCAACCTGCAGGCGCTGGATGGCATCTGCTTCAACAAGGGTTGCTACATGGGGCAAGAGACGGTGGCCCGCGCCAAGTATCGTGGCGCCAACAACCGCGCCCTGTTCTTGCTGGCGGGCAGCGCCAATGAGCCGGTCAATGCGGGCGACACCCTGGAGATCCAGCTTGGTGACAACTGGCGTCGCAGCGGCATGGTGCTCAACGCCTGGCAACAGGCCGGGCAGGTGTGGCTCACCGCCGTACTGCCGAAAGATACCGAGGCTGACGCTCAATTCCGCCTCAAGCAGGACGAAGGCTCCCGCCTCATCCTACACCCCCTGCCTTACGCCCTGACCGAGTAAGGTCAGCTAGCGAGGCACCCGCGCCAGCAGTGCCTCCTTCAGCCAGTGCCCCGCCTGCCCCAGCGGGCGGGCGCGATGCCACTGCAGCTCCAGCGCCAGCGCGTGGCTGGCGATAAAATCCGGCTCCAGCACCACCACTTCGCCCCGTTTAAGCGGCTGATGCAGCAGAAATTCAGGGATTGCGGACCAGCCAAGGCCCCGCTTGACCATCTCCAGCACCCCGAGATCCCCCTCGACCCACCACACCTGAGCCGAAATGCGAAAACGCTGGCGCTCGCTCCCTTCCCGTCGTCCGGTGACCATCAGCTGGCGTGCCCCCTGCAGATCGACCTCGCGCAGCGGCTGCTTGCGGGCCAGCGGATGATCCGGTGACACCACCAGCGGCATGGTCACCTCCCCCAGCGAACGGGCGACGATCTCCCGCTGGGGATGCACCTTCTGGTAGCTGATGCCGAGCTGGGCCCGGCCTGTCACCAGCATCTCGGTCACATCCTCCATCAACGGGAAGAGCAGCTCCAGCTCAACGGTCGGATAGCGAGTGGCAAACTCCTCCAGCAGGGTGCCGAGCCAGGGAAGGTGGGAGTCATCATCGATGGCCAGGGTGAGGCGCGTCTCCACACCTGCCGCCAGCTCTCCGGCAATGGATTGCAACCGTTCACTCTGCGCCAGCAGGATCCCCGCCTCCTGCACCATGCGGGCCCCCGCCTCAGTCAACTGCGGATAGCGGCCGCTGCGGTCAAACAGGGTGAGCGCCAGATCGATCTCCAGATTGGCGATGGCGCTGCTCACCACCGACTGCGCCTTGCCCAGCTTGCGGGCGGCGGCGGAAAAAGAGCCGGTTTCGGCGGCCGCCAGCAAGATCCTCAGTTGTTCCAGTGATGGCGTCATCCTATGGCCCTCCAACAAGCCCCTTGTCATCTATCTATTTTAGCGATGGATACCAACATGAATCTATCGAGAAAGTTCTATAGATTAATCGGCAATTCGTGAATGAACCTGATTGAGAGAGTGACCTATGCGTACCCGTAACGATCGACTGCGCCATGCTATCGGCTTTGAATTGATCGGCCTGTTTATCGCCGCCCCGTTGGCCAGCTGGGCGACCGGCATTCATCTCAGCCACATGGGACCGCTGGCCATCTTCTTCTCGCTGCTGGCTACCGCCTGGAACTACGTCTACAACGTCGGCGTCGACAAGCTGCTGCTGAAGTTTCAGGGCCATACCCACAAGAGCATGTGGCAACGGGTGATCCATGCGATTGGTTTCGAGGGAGGGTTATTGCTGGCCGCCATGCCAATCATGTCTTTGTGGCTTGGCATTACACTGCTGGAGGCTTTCTTCCTGGATCTCGGCTTTGCGATCTTCTATCTGATTTATGCCTTCGTCTACAACCTGAGCTATGACAAGATCTTCCCCATCCCCCGCGAAGTGCCGCACGGCATGCCACAAGAGGCGCGCTAAGGCACGAATCCGTTGGATTTAAAACGGGAAGTGAAGGGCAACAAAGGAAGGCAACAAAAAAACGACACGGCCCCACCATGGCAGACATGATGGGGCCGCAAGAGGGATCAGCGCTGGCAGGCCGGCTGATTCAGAAGTAAGGATTCAGGCCTGCCCGTCGCTCAAGCCTGGGCCTTGAGCTCTTCGCCGCTCTCGTCGGCAGCGGCAGCCTCTTCAGGCTGGGCCTGAGCGGCTTGCAGCGCTTCCAGCTCGCTCTGATAATCGCTCAGGATCTGCTGGGCAACCGCCATATCTCCCTTGTGTTTGCGCTCGAACAGATGGTGCTGCACCACGCCGTTGAGATACTCCACCGTGATGGGCTGCTCCAGGGTGGCCATCAGCTCCTCTTTCTCCAGCTCGGCATTGATTTCATCGGCGGTCGTGCGCAGCAGCCCGGCCAATTGAACCAACATGCGGCGCTCACCTTCGCGCAGCAGGCTCAACATGCGGTTTCTCTGCTGCTCATTCTGTTGGGTCATACATTTCCTTACGTCAATTGGGAACAAGCCCGCTCATTCTGCCCTGTCCCCATGACAGCGTCTATCTCATGCCCCCCACAAATTTTTGGCGCTGGCTCACAAATGGCTACAGATGCTATTTGAAGCGGCTCTGGGGTATAGTAGCCGCTGATTTTCAGGCGCTTTTTTCACCTTCATCCGCGGATAGGGATGAGACGGCAAGGGCGCCTGCCCGGTTTACCCCAACGAGGTGAAGATCCGCTTTATGACCGACGCCATTGTGGTGCTCTGCACCTGCCCAGATCAAACCAGTGCCGACCTTCTCTGCGAACAGCTGCTGAACCAGCGGTTGGCCGCCTGCATCAATCAACTGCCGGGCGTCACCTCCGTCTATCGCTGGCAAGGCAAGGTGGAGCGCGCCACCGAGATCCAGCTCATCATCAAATCCCGCCAGCAACTCTTTGCCGAGCTGCAGGCATGCATTCAAGCCCATCACCCCTATGAGGTGCCCGAGCTGCTGGCCTTGCCGGTGAGTGCCGGACTACCTGCCTATCTCGACTGGCTGAATGGGGAGACTTCATGACGCTCACCCGCTTGCTCTCTCCCCTGCTGCTGCTCTGTGCCCTGTTGATGACAGCGGTGGGCAGCTCCCCTGCCCACGCCAGCGGCGCCGATCTGCTCAGCTCGCTGGGCATTGAGGCCAACGCCAAACCCAAATTTTTGCAGGTCGATGAGGCCTTTCAGATCGAGAGCGAACAGCGTGGCGATCAGCTGCTGCTGACCCTTCACATCGCCGACGATTACTACCTCTATCGCCACAGCCTGCGTTTCAAGGGGAACAACCTCACCTTCAGCGAGCCGCCCCTGCCGGAAGGCACCGAGCATGAGGATGACTTCTTCGGCAAGACCCGGGTCTACTACCAGCAGGTGAGCATCGCGGTGCCGCTGAAAGAGGTAGGCGACGGAGCCACCCTGCGGGTGCGCTATCAGGGCTGTACCGACGGCCTCTGCTATCCGCCGACCGACAAGCTGATCGATGTAGCACCGCTGGTCACGGCAACCGCAGCATCCACTGCTGAAACGGCACAAAGCGTCGCACCGGTTAGCCAGCAAGATCAGCTGGCCGCCGCCCTCGGCAGCCAGGGCTTCTGGCTCAGTGTCGCCGCCTTCTTCGCGCTGGGGCTGGGGCTCGCCTTTACCCCTTGCGTCTTCCCCATGTACCCCATTCTGACCGGCATCATCGCCGGTGCCGGCCATCGCCTCTCCACCGGCCGCGCCTTCCTGCTCTCTCTGGTCTATGTGCAGGGGATGGCGGTAACCTACACCCTGCTGGGGCTGGTAGTGGCCTCGGCGGGTCTGAAATTCCAGGCCGCACTGCAACACCCCTATGTGCTGATCGGCCTCTCGCTGATGTTCGTACTGCTGGCCCTCTCCATGTTCGGGCTCTACACCCTGCAACTGCCGAGCAGTTTGCAAACCCGACTCTCCGGCCTCTCCAACCGCCAGCAGGGTGGCTCGGTAGTCGGGGTCGCCATCATGGGGATGATCTCCGGGCTGGTCTGCTCCCCCTGCACCACGGCGCCGCTCTCGGGGGCGCTGATCTACGTGGCCCAGAGCGGCGATCTCTGGCTCGGCGGGGCGGCGCTCTATGCGCTCTCGCTCGGGATGGGGCTGCCGCTGCTGCTGCTCGGCACCTCGGGTGGCAAGCTGCTGCCCAAGGCGGGCGCCTGGATGGATGTGATCAAGCAGCTGTTTGGTTTTGCCCTGCTGGCAGTGCCGATCCTGCTGCTGTCACGGCTCTGGAGCGATCAAGTTACTACCCTCGCCTGGCTCGGCTGGGGGCTGCTGCTGTGCGGCTATCTCTATCACCACAACCAGCACCAACCCCACTCGGTGACCAAAAGCGTGCGCGGCTTCGTGCTGTTGCTGGCGATGATCAGTGCCGTTGTGGTAGGTAAAGATCTGCTGCAACCGGCCGCCCCTGCCGCCATCACGGCGAATGCCAACCAGAACGCCCCGCAGTTTATCCGCATCAAGACCCTGGCTGATCTCAAGGTGCAGCTGGCTGCCGCCCGCGGCAAGCCGGTACTGCTCGACCTCTACGCCGACTGGTGCGTCGCCTGCAAGGAGTTCGAACACAAGACCTTCAGCGACCCGGCAGTGCGCGAGCGTTTCGGCCAGATGGTGCTGCTGCAGGCAGATGTCACCGCCAACGACGATGCCGATGTCGAGCTGCTCAACACCCTCAGTGTGCTGGGACTGCCGACCCTCATCTTCTTCGACCGCGGGGGCAAGGAGCTGACAGGCCAGCGGGTCACCGGCTTTATGGGGCCTATCCCCTTTGCCAAACATCTCGAGATGGTAAGTGATGCACGCTGAGTTGCGTCGGCTGCAGACAAGCGATGCACCTGCCTTGCAGCGGCTGTTCGAGCAGGCCCCCTCCTATCAGGCGGCGGTAAGCAATGACCCTCTCTCTGCACAGGCAGGAGAAGAGGAGCTGGTAGCCTGCCCATCCGGCCTGCCTCTCTCCGACAAACATCTCATCGGCCGCTGGGAGCAGGGAGAACTCACCGCTGTCATTGATCTGCTGCGCGGCTACCCCAATCCAGACACCGCCTATCTGGGTCTGTTACTGGTGGGTGAACCCTGGCAAGGGGCTGGCCGGGGTCAGGCACTCTATCTTCACGCCCGCACGCTGGCGCGCTCGTGGGGAGCCACCCGGCTTCGCCTGTCGGTGATTGCCAGCAATGAATCCGCCCTCGCTTTTTGGCGGCGCAGAAGGTTCACCGAGTGCTATCGCCGCGAGGTGCCCGGCTATCGGGCCGAGGCCATCGTGCTGGAACGTTCACTGGAACCGTGAGCCGAGGTTTGCCACCGCCGATTCGCGTGGCACAATCGCACCTCTCGTTTTGTACTTGTCCGGAGTTTTGATGAAAAAGTGGTTCATCCCCCTGCTAGCCCTCTGGCTTTATGGCTGCAGTGCAGGGCCCGGGGAAGAGGATATCCGCCAGCAGGTCACCGCCAAACTACTGGCCGAGACAGACGCCAACCTGTTCGATATCAGCGACTTCACCATCCTCGGCAAGGAGGAGCGGATGGAGGGGGTCTATCTGGTCAAGGTGAGTTACCAGCTCCACTTCAAGCAGGGGCTCGATCAGTTGCAGGTGTTGCACGACGAGGATCTGGTCTACGACCGGGTTGGCCCCTTCCAGCAGGAGATGGGGCTGATGGAGCTCGAGCGCAAATATGGCGAGTTCGAGGCGGGCCAGGTGCTGCCACAAGAGGCAGAGGTGTGGATGATGAAGGACGAACAGGGGTGGCGGCTGGCGGAACCGGCGCAATAAAGGGCAACAAGCCCCCTCATGTCTCTGCAACGGCGGGACTGCCGTTGCCAACCAGCTCAAACCTGGGTATCAACCCGATACCCTTTTCGCTCTGCAGGTTCGTTCGGCAGCTTGCTGGCCAACCCTGACAGCACCTCCTTGAGGGTGACCCCGCTCTCTGCCGCACCGCTGCTCTCCAGCAGCTTGGTCAGCTGGCTCTGCAAGGGGTTGACCGCTTCACGCTCGGCTCCTTGCTCGCTCTCTTTGTCCTGTCCGCCCTGCTGATCCAGCGTCTCCAGCAGGCGCTCCAGGTCCCGCTTGAGCGGATTTTCGCTGCTGTCGGCGATGGCGAGTTTGCGCTGTTCCTGCTCTTGCCGCTGTTGTTGCTGCAATGCCAGCTGTTGCTCCTGCTGCTGTTGCAGGGAGCCCATCATGGTGTTGATGAACGCTTCCAGCGAATCCCTGATTGAAACAGTGCCCCCGCCGCGGCTCTCCCCTTGCGGTGACAACCCCAATTCGTCCAGCACAGCGCCAAGGTCGCGCACCATACGGCTGTCACTGCCCGTTGATGGTGAGGTCACAGCCCGCTCCTGTGCCTGTACGGCGGGAGAACCCTGCCGTTGCGCCAGCGGGCTGAGCCCGCCTGACGCGACCACATTTATCTCCATCTTGGCCCTCCTCTCCCCGTCCTCGGCCCTTTCTCGGCAAATATTCCGGCAATCTGACAACCCCTTGCCCCTTGGCAGATAACCGCTCTCACACCTAAAAGATAGCGCCAACCGGACGAGATTGGCGCGAATGCATCTTTTGGTCTATCAGGCGGAACGATAGTGCCAACCCGCGATAAACAAGGGCTGGTAAGGGAGCTGCGTTCAGCCAGCACTGTGCAGGCTGACAATCGGAGTCAGAAGACATCCTTCATCCGGTGCCACAGCATACCCAGTGCCAGCAGCGGGGAGCGCAACGCCGGGCCGCCGGGGAAGGTGATATGCGGCACGCTGGCAAAGAGATCGAAACCCCGACTTTCGCCGCGGATCGCCTCGGCCACCAGCTTGCCCGCCATATGGGTAGCATTGAGACCGTGACCCGAATAGGCCTGGGCGTAAAGCACGTTTGGGTATTCCTTCAAGCGGCCAATCTGCGGCAGTCGGTTGGCACCGATCCCGATCATCCCGCCCCACTGGAACTCGATGGCGATACCAGCCAGCTCGGGGAAGACCCGCAGCAGCTTGGGCAACATAAAGGCCTTGATATCCTTCGGGTCTCGCCCCGAATAGTTGCAGGCCCCGCCAAACAGCAGGCGACCGTCGGCGGAGAGGCGGTAGTAGTCGAGCGCCACGTTCTGATCGCACACCGCCATGTTTTGCGGCAGCAAGCGCTGGCGCAAGCGGCGATCCAGCACCTCGGTAGCGAGAATGTAGGAGCCGGCCGGCAGCACCCGTCCTCCTAGCTCCGGATTGAGGTCGTTGAGGTAGGCGTTGCAGCCAATCACCAGATAATCGGAGGTGACCCGGCCGTGGGCGGTGGTCACTTCGACCTGCTTGCCGTAATCGATATGGGTCACTCGGGAGTGTTCAAACAGGGAAACCCCGAGGCTGGCGGCGGCGCGCGCCTCGCCGAGCGCCAGATTGAGGGGATGCAGATGGCCGGAGCCCATGTCGATGAGGCCGCCGATATAGCGATCCGACCCCACCACGCTATGGATATCTTCGCGCGGGACCAGCTTGAGTTCGTGCTCATAGCCCAGACTCGCCAGATGGTCGAAATCTTCCTCAAAGCCGGCCAGATGGCGCTGACGGGTGGCCAGATCGCAGTAACCCCAGGTGAGGTCGCACTCGATATTGAAACGCTCGACCCGCTCACGCACCAGCTGCACCGCCTCCAGCCCCATCAGGTCGAGTTCGCGCACCCCCTCCTCACCAATCCAGCGGGCGAACTGGCTGGTATCGTGGCCGATCCCGCGAATAAGCTGGCCGCCGTTACGCCCGGAGGCGCCCCAGCCGATGCGGTTGGCCTCCAGCAACACCACCTTGTAGCCTGCATCAGCCAGGTTGATGGCGGTATTGAGACCGGTAAAACCGCCGCCGATAATGCAGACATCCGCTTTCAGCTCGGCCTCGAGTTCCGGCCACTGCTGCGGATCGTTGCGGGTCGCGGCGTAGTAGGAGGCCGCGTGCTCCTGATATCCGATGTGCTTTCCTGCCTGCATGTTCAGCATCCTGCCTTGTTGCAAATTGTTTAATAAAATAAGCAAACTTGTTTCGATAATACCCAGCTAAAGCACGGCAAACCAGCAGCACCGGATCACAGAAATGCAAAAGGCGCCCCGAAGGGCGCCTTTTCATGCAATCAAGGTGCTGTAACGAATTACAGTACGTCGATGGCGTTCAGGTCGGAGAAAGCCTGTTCCAGACGCTTGATCATGGAAGTCTGGCCTTCACGCAGCCATACGCGCGGATCGTAGAACTTCTTGTTCGGCTTGTCGGCGCCTTCCGGGTTACCCAGCTGGCCTTGCAGGTAAGCTTCGTTCTTCTTGTAGAAGTTCAGCAGACCTTCCCAAGTTGCCCACTGGGTGTCGGTGTCGATGTTCATCTTCACTACGCCGTAGGAGATGGACTCGCGGATCTCTTCCAGAGTGGAACCTGAACCACCGTGGAATACGAAGTCCAGAGACTTGGCAGGGATGCCGAACTTCTCGGAAACGTACTTCTGGGAAGCGTCCAGGATGGACGGGGTCAGCTTGACGTTACCCGGCTTGTATACACCGTGTACGTTGCCGAAGGAGGCAGCGATGGTGAAACGCGGGCTGATCTTGGACAGACGCTCGTAAGCGTAAGCAACATCTTCCGGCTGGGTGTACAGAGCGGACTGATCCATGTGGCTGTTGTCGACGCCGTCTTCTTCGCCACCGGTGCAACCCAGTTCCAGCTCCAGAGTCATGTTCATCTTGGCCATGCGGGTCAGGTACTCGCAGCAGATGTCGATGTTCTCTTCCAGAGACTCTTCGGACAGATCCAGCATGTGGGAGGAGAACAGCGGCTTGCCGGTTTCAGCAAAGTGCTTCTCGCCCGCTTCCAACAGACCGTCGATCCACGGCAGCAGCTTCTTGGCAGCGTGGTCGGTGTGCAGGATTACCGGTACACCGTAGGCTTCGGCAACAGCGTGAACATGCTTGGCACCGGAAACGGCACCCAGGATGGCAGCTTTCTGACCTTCCAGCTTCAGACCCTTACCGGCGGTGAACACGGCACCACCGTTGGAGAACTGAACGATAACCGGCGCTTTAACCTTGGCGGCAGCTTCCAGTACGGCGTTAACGGAGTCGGTACCAACGCAGTTTACGGCCGGCAGAGCAAAGCCGTTCTCTTTAGCGATGGCGAACACTTTCTGAACGTCATCACCAGTGATCACGCCGGGTTTTACGAAGTCGAAAATTTTCTTAGACATGTTTAATCGTCCTGTCTCGTATGCCGTTAATAAAAAATGGGGGGTTCATCATGAACCGGCACAGCGGGCACATGATAAACGAAACGGGAGGCTTTTGCCCCCCGTTCCGGGTCAATTAGGCTTTGGCGCGCTGTTCCAGAATCGCAACAGCCGGCAGAACCTTGCCTTCTACGAACTCCAGGAAGGCGCCGCCGCCAGTGGAGATGTAGGAGACTTTGTCAGCGATGCCGAACTTGTCGATGGCAGCCAGGGTGTCACCACCGCCAGCGATGGAGAAGGCAGGAGAAGCAGCGATGGCTTCGGCGATAACTTTGGTGCCTTCAGCGAACTGGTCGAACTCGAATACACCGACCGGGCCGTTCCACAGGATGGTCTTGGCATTCATGATGATGTCAGCCAGAGCCTTGGCAGAATCCGGGCCGATGTCGAAGATCATGTCGCCGTCGGTCACGTCAGCAACAGACTTGATGGTAGCCGGAGTGGACTCGGAGAACTCGGCACCTACAACCACGTCGGTGGTCACAGGAATGTTGGTCTCGGCAGCCAGTTTTTTGGCGGTGTCGATCAGGTCGTGTTCGCACAGGGACTTGCCGACGTTGTGACCGGCAGCAGCGATGAAGGTGTTGGCGATGCCACCACCGACAACCAGCTGGTCAGCGATCTTGGAGAGGGATTCCAGAACGGTCAGCTTGGTGGAGACCTTGGAGCCGCCAACGATGGCAACCATCGGGCGCTCGGGCTTCAGCATGGCTTTGCCCAGAGCTTCCAGTTCACCCGCCAGCAGCGGACCGGCACAGGCGACCGGTGCGAACTGGGCCACACCGTAGGTGGAGCCTTCAGCGCGGTGAGCAGTACCGAACGCATCCATTACAAAGACGTCACACAGGGCGGCGTATTTTTTGGCCAGCTCTTCGGTGTTCTTCTTCTCGCCTTTGTTGAAGCGGCAGTTTTCCAGCACAACCAGCTCACCGGCAGCGACTTCTACGCCATCCAGGTAATCCTTGGCCAGGGTCACCTTGCAGGACAGAGCGTCTTTCAGATAGTTGACAACCGGAGCCAGGGAGAATTCTTCGTTGTATTCACCCTCGGTCGGACGACCCAGGTGGGAGGTGATCATCAGCTTGGCGCCCTTTTCCAGAGCCAGCTTGATGGTCGGCAGAGTCGCAACGATACGTGCATCGGAGGTGACCTTGCCGTCTTTTACCGGTACGTTCAGGTCAGCACGGATCAGAACGCGTTTACCCGCCAGATCCAGGTCAGTCATCTTGATAACAGACATATTCAGTCCTCTATATTTTCCAGGTAATGTTAAAAACAGTAACCTTGTCCCCGGGGCAGGCTCAGCCTGCAACCATCATGGCCCGGGTGGTATCCAGCATCCGGTTTGCGAAGCCCCATTCGTTATCGCACCACATCAACATCTTGACGAGGTTGGCATCGCTCACCCGAGTCTGGGTACCATCAATGATGCAGGAGTGTGCATCATGATTGAAGTCTACGGAGACCAGAGGTTCTTCCGTGTAATCCAGAATACCGTGTAATGTACCTCTGGATGCCCGTTGCAGGGCTTGATTTACGTCAGTAACTGTCACTTTTTTACGAACAGTAATACTGAGATCCATCGCTGTTACATTGATGGTCGGCACCCGCACCGCGATCGCCTCGAACTTGCCGGCGAAGTGGGGCAGGATACGCTCCAGCCCCTTTGCCAGCTTGGTATCCACCGGAATGATGGACTGACTGGCAGCGCGGGTTCGGCGCAAGTCACTGTGGTAGGCATCGATGACTTGCTGATCATGCATGGCCGAATGAATTGTCGTAATAGTACCACAATTTATCTCGAATTCTCGATGCAATGTTTCAATCACCGGCACCACGCAGTTGGTGGTACAGGAGGCGTTGGAGACGATCCGCTCCGCTCCGGTGAGGGTATGATGGTTGACCCCGTAGACCACGGTGGCATCCACATCCGCATCCGCCGGGTGGGAGAAGAGCACCTTGCCCGCCCCCGCCGCCAGATGCAGCTCGGCATCAACCCGCGAGCCGAATACCCCGGTGCAATCGAGCACCACATCGACCCCCAGCGCCCGCCACGGCAGCTTTGACGGATCCCGCTCGGCAAACAGGGAGATGAGATCCTCCCCCACCAGCATGCTGCTGCCCGCCAGCTGTACCGGATGGTGGAAACGACCGTGACTGGTATCGTAACGGGTCAGGTGCACCATGGCCTCGGGGGCCGCCAGCTCGTTGATGGCGACGATCTTGATGGTCTTGTCGCGCCCGCTTTCATAGAGGGCTCGCAACACGTTGCGACCGATCCGCCCGTAACCATTGATGGCAATCTTGATCATCGAGAATCCGTTTCCTTGAACCAGCAACAGGGCGGCACACCGGCCGCCCGGGGGCCCCGGCTACGACAGCAGGGCCTCCTTGAATTCACCGCGGGCCAGCAGTGCGGCCCCGAATACCCCGGCACTGTCGCCAAGGGCAGGAGCAATAATGGGGGTTGCGAAGCGGGGATTAAAGAGGAAGGGCAAAATTGTCTGTCGCCCGGCGCTGTAAAGGCTCTGCACATTGCCCACCCCGCCGCCGATGACAATCACATCCGGGTCGAGAATATTGACCACGTTGGCCAGCGCCTGACCAAACAGCAGGTGCAACCGATCGATGGTGAGCTTGGCCACATGATCGTGGGCGGTGGCAGCCGCGATTTGCGCCAGCGAGAGGCGACGCTTGGCCTTGGCCTCATACCAGGCCTCCAGCGCCGGGCCGCTGATCAGGGTCTCGACGCAGCCGTGCTTGCCACAGTAGCACTCGGGGCCGTCGGGGGAGAGCACATTGTGGCCCCACTCACCGGCAATGCCGTGATGACCATTGAGAATGCGGCCGTTGATGACGATGCCGGAGCCGACCCCGGTACCCATGATGATGCCGAACACCACTTTCGCATCGGGATGGTGCTGGCGCACCGCACCAAGATGGGTTTCTGCCAGCGCAAAGCAGTTGGCATCGTTGGCGATCAGCACCGGCACGCCGAGCCGGCGCTCCAGATCCTCCTTGAACGGCTTGCCGTTAAGCTCGGTGGTATTGCAGTTCTTCATCAGGCCGGTTTGCGGATCCCGCGCCCCCGGCGTGCCCATGCCGATGACGGTCGGGCGCTGGCCAATCTTCTCGGCGCACTCAGCTACCAGCTTGGCGATCTGGCCGATCATATGGTCATAACCGCCCGCTCGCTCGGTGGGGATGCGGTGGCGCAGCAGCACCTCATCGCCATCCAGCACCACGCATTCGCACTTGGTACCGCCAAGATCGATACCCCAATCCAGTGATTTGCCGCTCATCTTGCCTCCTGCACGGGCGCCACACTCTCATCGTCGCAGCGCCATTTTTTAATGTAAAACGGGGCCTTGCGGCCCCGGATATCAATCAGTTTCTCTTCGCTCGCCCCGGCCTTAGCGGCCGTGATACTGGGCGGAGAGCTCGTGTACCGCGTTGACGAACACACCGGCGTGTTCCGGGTTCACATCCTGATGGATGCCGTGGCCGAGGTTGAATACGTGGCCATTGCCGTGACCGAAACCGGCCAGAATGGAGGCGACCTCTTCACGGATGCGAGCCGGAGTGGCGTAGAGCATGGAGGGATCCATGTTGCCCTGCAGCGCCACCTTGTCGCCGACCCGACGCTTGGCGTCGGCAATGTCGGTGGTCCAGTCCAGACCCAGCGCATCGCAACCGGTGGCGGCAATCTGCTCCAGCCACTGACCGCCGTTCTTGGTGAACAGGGTGACCGGCACGCGGCGACCGTCGTGCTCGCGGATCAGGCCATCGACAATCTTGTGCATGTACTGCAGGGAGAAGTCGCGGTAATCGCGCGGGGTGAGCACGCCGCCCCAGGTGTCGAACACCATGACCGCCTGGGCACCCGCCTTGATCTGGGCGTTGAGGTAAGCAATCACGCTGTCGGCCAGCTTGTCGAGCAGCAGGTGCAGGGTTTGCGGCTCTGCGTACATCATCTGCTTGATCTTGGTGAATGCCTTGGAGCTGCCCCCCTCCACCATGTAGGTGGCCAGGGTCCATGGGCTGCCGGAGAAGCCGATCAGCGGCACTTCGCCCTTCAGCTCGCGGCGGATGGTACGCACCGCATTCATCACGTAGCCCAGCCCATCTTCCGGGTCCGGAATGGGCAGCGCCTGCACGTCGGCCATGGAGGTGATCGGGCGCTCGAAGCGCGGGCCTTCACCCTGCTCGAAGTAGAGACCCAGCCCCATGGCATCGGGCACGGTCAGGATGTCGGAGAAGAGGATGGCGGCATCGAGCGGGTAGCGGCGCAGCGGCTGCAGGGTGACTTCACAGGCCAGCTCTGCATTGCGGCACAGAGACATGAAATCCCCCGCCTGGGCGCGAGTCGCCTTGTATTCCGGCAGATAGCGCCCTGCCTGGCGCATCATCCATACCGGCGTCATGTCTACATCCTGACGCAGCAAAGCGCGCAGGTATCGATCGTTCTTCAGCTCTTTCATCCCAGTTCCTGAATTCATATCACGCATAAAATGGCGGTCATAATACCACTTTGCCCAGTCAAGCGGACTGCCCCAAACGTGGCAAATGGGCGCGCGGTTGCAAAGATGTGAAGGGGCGCAAACCAGAGAGCCCCGTTTGTAACCAGTCAGTGCCAACAGCGTGGCGAAAATATAAGCGCTGTTACACCTCGTCCGTGAGCGACAACTCGATCAGCTGCCGGGCGATGGTGCCGTGTGGCGGCAAGCGCGGCAGCCGGTCGGCGGCAAAGAACGCGGCGGCCACCAGTTCGTCATCCTGCACCTTGATCTCACCGCTCTCGTAGTCGGCGGTAAAGCCCATCATCAGGCTGTGAGGGAATGGCCAAGGCTGGCTTGCCACATAGCGCACATTGCGCACCCGGATGCCGCTCTCCTCGAACACCTCCCGAGCCACGCACTGCTCGAGGTTCTCCCCCGCCTCCACAAAGCCGGCCAGCACGGTATACATGGGATCATCCGCCTGATAGTGACGGCGATGGGCCGCCAGCAGGATCTCCGGCCCCTTGCGCACCGCCACGATAATGCAGGGGGAGATGCGCGGATAGACGCTGTGCCCCTGGTGGCACACCTGCGCCCACTCCCCCGCCTTCGGGGTCATGGGGGCGCCGCACTCGCCGCAGAAACGGTGGGTACGGCGGAAGGTGGCGAGCTGCCAGGCACGGCCCGCGAGGCGAAAGCCCTCTTCATCCCCCGCCACCATCAGCTGGCGCAACGTCGCCATCGCTGCGGTGTCGGCCTCATCACCCAGATCCAGCAGGTAGCAGGGCAGTCCCTGCCACTCATCGAAGCGGTCGAAATGGGCATCAGCCAGCTCAGCCGGCAGACACGCTTTACTGCCCTGTGGCACCTCTCCCTGCTGATCGAGCTGTACCAGATGATCGCCCCCCAGCACGAACCAGCGGGCTTGTTCGGTTAATGACATCAGATGAACACTCTCACTTAAGTCCAACTACACAAAGTCCAGTTAAACAGAACCCAAGCCACGGCTGGCCGACCAAGGGGCAAACGCCGCGCGAATGGCTCCCATCTTACGACCAGCACGGGTCGCTGACGACCCCGCCGTGGCCGATTGTCCCATTCGTAAAAAACGGATGGCGCAAATAAAGGGGCCGCCCGAAGGCGGCCTGCTGTCAATCACTCTCTCGCTGCGCCGATCAGGCATCGCCCATCGCCAGCAGGGAGGCGTTGCCGCCCACCGCCGTGGTGTTGATGGTACGGGTCTTCTCGGTAACGAAGCGGCTCAGATAGTGGGGGCCACCCGCCTTGGGGCCGGTGCCGGAGAGTCCCTGCCCGCCGAACGGCTGCACCCCGACCATGGCGCCGATCTGGTTGCGGTTGATGTAGACGTTGCCCACGTTGATGCGGCTCGCCAGCTCCTCCGCGTGGGATTCGTTGCGGCTGTGGATCCCGAGCGTCAGACCGTAGCCGGTGCCGTTGATGTCGCCGATCACCTTGTCCAGATCCCGGGTGGCGTAGCGCACCACGTGCAGGATGGGGCCGAACTGCTCCTTGACCAGCTCGCGGATGGAGCCGATCTCCAGCGCGGTCGGCTGGACAAAGTGCCCTTCCATGGTCGCAGCCGGCATCGGCGCCTGCGCAATCAGGCGAGTGCGGGGCACCATGTAGGCGAGGTGAGCATCGAGACCGGCCTTGGCATCGGCGTCGATCACCGGGCCGACATCGGTGTTGTGTTCGGCCGGGTTGCCCACTTTGAGCTCCTGCATGGCGCCGGTGAGGATCTCTAGCACCCGCTCTGCAATCTCCTCCTGCAGATAGAGCACCCGCAGGGCCGAGCAGCGCTGACCGGCGCTCTGAAAGGCTGCGCTTACCACGTCGCGCACTACCTGCTCCGGCAGTGCGGTGGAGTCGACGATCATGGCGTTCTGGCCGCCGGTCTCGGCGATCAGTGGCAAAATTGCACCATCGCGCTGGGCCAGGGTCATGTTGATCAGCTTGGCGGTCTCGGTGGAGCCGGTGAAGCAGACGCCGCCAATGCGCGGATCGGCTGTCAACTTGGCGCCGACGGTGGCACCGTCACCGGGCAGCAGCTGCAGCACGTCGCCCGGAATACCGGCCTGATGGGCCAGCGTCACCGCTAGATGGGCGATAAGGCCGGTCTGCTCCGCCGGTTTGGCGATAACGGTGTTGCCGGTGGCCAGCGCAGCAGCAATTTGGCCGAGGAAGATCGCCAGCGGGAAGTTCCACGGGCTGATGCAGACAAAGACACCGCGCCCCTGCAGGAACAGCTCGTTCTGCTCGCCGGTGTAGCCGGGCAACAGGGTCGCCTGCCCCATAAGGCCGCGGGCCTGCACCGCGTAGTAGCGGCAGAAATCGACCGCTTCACGCACCTCGTCGATGCCATCTTGCAGCAGCTTGCCCGCCTCGCGGGTACAGAGGGAGACAAACAGCTCGCGTTTCGCTTCCAGCAGATCCGCCAGCTTCTCCAGCGCGGCGGCACGCTCGCTCACCGGGGTTTCGCGCCAGCGCGGGAAGGCTGCGTGGGCCGAAGCCAAGGCTTGCTCCACCGCCTGCTCGTCGGCCCAGTGGATCTTGCCGACGGTGAGGCTCACATCCTGCGGGCTCAGCACGGTACGTGCCTCGCTGCGCTTGAGGGTCTCGCCATCGACGATAGGGCCCGCCAGCCACTGCTTGCTCTCCAGCTCTTTCAAGCGGGCGAAGAAGGGGCGCTGGATGGAGAGGATGTTCATGTTGACGCCGCTGGAGTTCTTGCGGTCGGTGAAGAGGTTCACCGGCTGCGGAATGCGGTCGTTAGCAAAGCCGGAGTAGCGCTTGAGGGTGCGCAGCGGATGCTCGGCCAGCGAATCCACCGGGGTGTTGGGATCCACCAGCTTGTGAACGAAGGAGGTGTTGGCCCCATTCTCCAGCAGGCGGCGCACCAGATAGGGCAGCAGATCCTTGTGCGCGCCGACCGGCGCATAGATGCGGCAGTGCAGGCCGGGATTATCGTTCAGCACCGCGTTGTGCAGCTCCTCCCCCATGCCGTGCAGGCGCTGGAATTCAAACTGGCGATCACCGGCCATCTCCAGAATGCTGACCACGGTATTGGCATTGTGGGTGGCAAACTGGGGGGCGATAAAGCCGCGGGTCGGCTCGCTCAGCAGGTAGCGGGCACAGGCGAGGTAGGAGATATCGGTGCCCGCCTTGCGGGTAAAGAGCGGGTAGCCGGGCAGGCCCGCCTGTTGGGCATATTTCAGTTCGCTGTCCCAGTAGGCGCCTTTTACCAAGCGCACCGGAATGAGGTCACCCTGCTCACGGGCCAGCGCGGTCAGCCAGCAGAGTACCGGCAGCGCGCGCTTGGAGTAAGCCTGCACCACCATGCCGAGCTTGCCCCAGCCACGGTTGGCGTCGGAGCGGTAGAGCTGCTCGAACAGATCCAGCGACAGCTCAAGGCGGTCCATCTCCTCGGCATCGATGCTGATGGCCACATCCTTGTCGCGGGCCAGCCGTACCAGTCCCACCAGCCGCTCGCACATCTCGCCAAGCACCCGTTCGCGGTTCGCCACGTCATAGCGCGGATGGAGTGCCGAGAGCTTGATGGAGATGGAGGGGGCCGGGCCGCCGTCGCTGATCCGCTCGTTGCCGACCGCCTCGATGGCGTTGCGGTAATCGGTCAGATACTTGTCGGCATCCTGCATGGTCAGCGCCGATTCGCCCAGCATGTCGTAGGTGTGGGTGTAGCCCAGCTCGCGAGATTTGCGGCTCGCCTTGAGCGCCTCTTTCATGTCGCGCCCCAGCACGAACTGCTTGCCCATGATCTTCATGGCGGCGTACATGGCAGAGCGCACTACCGGCTCCCCCAGCTTGTTGACCATGCGCCCCAGCAGGTTGGCCGGGTTGCCGTCGAGCTTTTTGTCGAGCTTGATGATCTTGCCGGTCAGCATCAGCCCCCAGGTGGAGGCGTTGACCAGGGTGGAATCGCTCTTGCGGAAATGGGATGACCAGTTGGCGCCGGAGAGCTTGTCCTTGATCAGGGCGTCGGCGGTCTCGGCATCAGGAATGCGCAGCAGCGCCTCGGCCAGACACATCAGGATAATCCCCTCCTGGGTATCCAGGCTGTACTCCTGCAGGAAGGCGTCGATACCGTCACCGGAGCCGCTCTCCTTGCGCACCTTGGTCACCAGAGTACGGGCACGCTGGGTCACCTGCTCCAGCGAGGCGCCATCCCCCGGCAGCATGGCCGACAGTTCGGCCAGATAGGCATTTTCATCCACCACGTAGTTTTGGGTGATGGCTTCGCGCAGGGCGGCCAGATCGGAGGGGATATAGTCAGCGGCAAGCACTTGAGTAGCTTTGAACATATGGGGTCTTCCTGTACGCCCTAAGGCTGATATCGACAAAGGCGGTCGCGCCGCCGAAACGCCGATAATGTATACAATGTTGCGCCCTATATGAAATGAATTTGTTGCCAATCTTTAACAAAAATCGCTCATTCATCCCATAAATTCCCTTTTGAAGCCAGCCTGCCAGTAAACATGAGGGTCATCTGACTTCATTTTGTATACGATCTGCCACCGCCCTGTCGCAAAGCAGCCACGCATCCCGTCCAATACCGGGTGTCCCCATTGCGCCCAAAAAAGAAGGGCCGCCACGGCGACCCTTCTCATCAATTCATTCAGCCAGATGCTGTCAGTTCATCCAGCGATCGCCGCGGCTGCGACGACGGGGCAGCATCGGCAACAGGATACCAAGCAAGAGCCCCGCCCCCACCATGGCGCCACCACGGATAAACCAGTCCATCTGCATGTCGTGTTCCTGGTTGTCGTAGCTCTGGGTCAGGGCATCATTCTGCTCTTTGAGATTGCTCATCTCCTCACCCTGACTGACCAGCTGGGCCTTGAGGGCGGCGATCTCCTTGCTCTGGGCTGCGATCTGGCCATCCTTCTCGGTGAAGCGTTGCTCGTTGTCACCGTTGAGGTTCTGCAGGCGGTCTTTAAGCTCGTCCCGCTCTTTTTCCACCTGGGGCAGACGCTCGCGCAAGCTGATCTGGCTCTGCAGTTCGCTGTTTTTGATCCACCCCTCGCGGCCACGACCGTCCACCACCTGGGTGAAACCGGCCTCGCTGTTCACCGCCTTTACCTCCAGCGGTTCACCAGCCTTGACGCTGCCAAGGATCCGGTACTGGGTACCCGGGCCATTGTGGATATAGGTAAAGATGTTGTCTGAAACATAACGGGTATCGGCCAGTGCCTGTTGGGCACAAAAGCAGATCAAAATCCCGAGAAGGGCGCGCATGGTCGATCGATTCTCTTTTTCAGGTTTGGACAAGAGGTTGAATGTTAAGCCGCCAGCAGGTTAAAGGACAAGCAAAGAAAAAGCACCTCCCCCACTCAGCCACAACCGATAGCTGGGAGCTGGCTCGCAACTTGCGCTCCCGTGCGACAACCTTACTTCTTCTTGAGTTCGCGCACTTCGTCTCGCAGTGCCCGCAACTCGCGCAACAGCTCCTCTTGCTGGCTATTGTAGTGATGGCGCCACTTGTCGGTTTCGCTCTCTTTGGCCGGTTGCAAAAAGATACTGGCCATAAAACCGCTGATGGCACCAAACAGGCCGACCCCGAACAGGATCAGCAGACTGGCGACAAAGCGCCCCTCCTCGGTCTTGGGCACCAGATCGCCATAACCGACGGTGGAGAGGGTCACCAGCGTCCACCAGAAAGCGTCGTAAGGTGTCTGGATCTGGCTACCCGGTTCACCGGCTTCAATCCAGTACATGACGCCGGAGCCCACCCCCAGCAGCAGGAAGAACAGAAACAGGATACCGGAGAGGGTGGTCTCGTTGCGCTCACGACGGAACATGGCCCAGAGATCGGGGTGCTCCTTGAACAACTGATAGACCCGCCACAGCTGGAGCAGACGGGCCCAGCGCAACTGCTCCACCATCGGCAGACTGCCCGGCAGATAGATCCAGTTGGCCATGAAAAAAGCCTTGCGATCGGGCGCCCGCAGCCAGCCATAAGCAAAATGCGCGAGGAAGAAGTAACAGATCAGGCTGTCGATGTCATAGAAAAACTGCAGGGTCTGCGGCGTGAGGGTCTCCTGGCCCCACCAGCGGGCCGTCACCAGCAGGACCGAGACTATCGACAGAAATGCCATCAGCAGATCCATCGCTCGCAGGTGAGTTAAGTGATGTCGCATACATTTTCCAACTTTAAGCACAGTGCAAATTAATAAAAGAGAAGATAATGCCGATAGTCCTGAGGGAAAAGGAAAAAACGTCTTTTAAAAGGAGAATGACAATGCAGCTGAACCTGCTGGAGAAAAGAATGAGCAACATCCGGTTGGTACCCAAAGTGGTGCTGCTGATGGTGTTCAGTACCCTCCTGCTACTGACAAAACTCTGGTTTGACGCTAACAATCTGGAAGCGACCCTGCTCAACGAAGGGCTCGATCCCGCCAAGGCGGATGCGATCTCCAATCGCCTGCTCTGGACCGGCCTGATGGAGACCGCCATCATGGGGCTGCTGTTCGTGATCCTGCTGTTCACCGGCTCCCGCCTGATGGTCAAGCAGGTACACTATCTGGTGGGCCTGCTGGATCGCTTCGCCAAGCGGGACCTCAGCCACAAGGTACTGCTCAAGTCTCGTGACGAATTCGGTGACATCGCCAAGGCGGTCTCCCACTCGCAGGAGAACCTCAAAGAGGTATTTGGCAACCAGCGCGCCGCCTGCAAGGAGCTCAACGACATCGCCTCCCAGGTGACCCTTTGCATGGAAGAGGCCAACGAAGCGATCAACGAAGAGTTCACCCAGATTGAACAGCTGGCCAGCGCCATGAGCCAGATGGTCGGCGCCATTCGCGAAGTGGCCGCCCATGCGGATCAGGCCTCTCACGCCACCGCCGAAACCAGCCAACTGGCGGAAGAGGGGAGCCGCTGCGTCGCCGACACCGTTAGCACCATCGATACCCTCTCCGGCAACATCCAGCGCTCCGCCACCGTGGTCAATCAGGTGGAGCAGGGGGTCGAGCGTATTGGATCTGTGGTCGACACCATTCGCGGCATCTCGGAACAGACCAACCTGCTGGCACTGAACGCCGCCATCGAAGCGGCTCGCGCCGGTGAAGCGGGTCGTGGCTTTGCCGTGGTGGCCTCCGAAGTGCGCGAGCTGGCCAACCGGGCTCAGGCCGCCACCGTCGAGATCCAGAAGATGATCGAACAGCTGCAGGGCAATGCCCATCAGGCTGGCGAGCTGATGGCCCAAAGCGTACAGCAGGCCGACAAGGGGGTGGAACAGGTGACCCAGGCCGGTACCCAGCTCGCCACCATAGTGCAGCGGGTACAGGGTGTCGCCGACATGAACCGCCACATCGCCGCCGCCTCCGAACAACAAAGCTCGGTCGCCGAAGAGATGCGCGGCAATCTGGAGCAGGTCAAGCAGATCGCCGAAGGCTCCGTCGTGGTGCTGCGCGAGCTACAAGAGGCCTCCGAGCTGGTCGAGCAGCACAGCCAGGAGCTCGACAGCCAGATCCAGTCCTTCAAGCTGGCGTGACCACAGCGCATAGACAGAAAGGCCCTGAGGGACCTTTCTCATTTCTGACCCACGGCAAGGAGCCAACATGCAGCAGAGCACTATGCACTCACCCATCGAGATCAGTGACGACAAGGAGCGGCTCGGTGTGCCGCTGATCCACCGTTTTTTATGACGATGTCCCAATTACGTGTTGCATGGGGTGCCCCAGCGCCTCATGCAAACACGCTTTGATATTCACTCCCCTTCCGTCGAGCCATCCACGCTTTCAACCGATGGTGATACCCATTCACGTGCTGGATGTGATACGCACCGACCACTCGCTCCCCCTGACGATTGTGCACCACCTGACGGGTCACCCCCTGTGTCTGTCTGAAACTGGCATACACACCCGCGCCATCACTACACAGCACCGCTTCCGGTGACTCCAGCGGCTTCAAGACCGCTATCACCGTCTCGGCATTCATCTGCTCCATCTGAAAATCCGCATGGTGGCCTGCCCGGTCTTGCTCCACCATCACCGAGATGTAATCCGACCCGGTGCCACGGGTTCGCCTTTTACCACCGCGACTATGTGGCGGGCGCGGCAGTCCCCGACTCCAGCCCCAAGGCGTCAGTTGAGCAGAATCGGCCTGACAATGAGGACAACCGCTGCATGCCGGTAACTGGTTATTGAGCGAGGTAATGGTGTGGGGGGCAGTGAGTTCCTGCTGAGCAACACGGCACTGGCGCAAGGTTAACCGGGGAAAAAGAGACAACAGGTGTTGAAAGGCAGGGGTATCCCTGATGACATACCTCAAGGTGATGACCTACTTCAAGATTAGCCTTTCAACACGTAATTGGGACATAGCCTTTTTTATCGGAAGTGAGCCCGCATACCGTTCCTTTGCAGGAGGCTGTAGATACGCGCTGAGTAAACGGCAGATACGACAAAGCATCGCAGCGCGATGTAATGGGCAATTTCGAATAGGGATTGGTGGACTTCGAGGAGAAAAATTTGGAGCGGGAAACGAGACTCGAACTCGCGACCCCGACCTTGGCAAGGTCGTGCTCTACCAACTGAGCTATTCCCGCATCGGAATATCACTTACAAATGTTTGGAGCGGGAAACGAGACTCGAACTCGCGACCCCGACCTTGGCAAGGTCGTGCTCTACCAACTGAGCTATTCCCGCAACAGAATGTCATCTGCAAGTGATTGGAGCGGGAAACGAGACTCGAAC
>NZ_JBSTYP010000064.1:0-26985 GCF_054052405.1 Aeromonas aquatilis
AGCGTTACGGGAAGGAGGTGAATATCAAAGCGTGTATGCATGAGGCGCTGGGACACCCCATGCAACACGTAATTGGGACATAGCCTTTTTTATTGTGCGCGGGAGCTGAGGTGCTGCTCCCTTTGCATATCAGCCTTAGAGGCTGGCGCAGATCTGCCACAGATCGTACTGGATAGCGGCTGCGGTCACTTCGCGACCCGCTCCCGGCCCCTGAATCACCAGCGGGTTGGTGCGGTAGCTGTCGCTCTCGATGGCGAAGATGTTGTCGCAGGGCAAGAGGTTGGCAAACGGGTGGTGGGGCTCCAGCGCCTCCAGTCCGACCCGCGCCTTGCCGTCATGCTCAAAGCGAGCCACGTAGCGCAGCACCTTGCCGAGGCGCTTGGCCCCTTCGAAGGCGGTCTGGATCGGGCCATCCAGCTCTTTCAGTCTGTCCATGAACTGATCGGCTGTCACCTTGCGCAGCGGAACGGGCACCAGATTCTCCAGCTCGATATCGGCGGAGTCGAGCTCGAAGCCCGCTTCCCGTGCCAGAATAAGCAGCTTGCGACGCACATCCTGACCGGAGAGATCTTCGCGTGGATCCGGTTCGGTCAGGCCGTGCTGCCACGCCTCGTCCACCAGCTCGGAGAAGGGGCGGGTGCCATCATACTGCTGGAACAGCCAGGAGAGGGTGCCGGAGAAGATGCCGGAGACCCCCTGAATGCGGTCGCCGCTCTGGCGCAGCATCTGGATGCTGGACTGGATTGGCAGCCCAGCGCCCACGGTGGCGTTGTAGCGCCACTGCACCTGGTGGTCGCGACAGGTCTGTTTGATGCGCTGGTAGAACTCGCTGTCGGCGGCACCGGCAAACTTGTTGGCGGCGATGATGTGAATGCCGAGCTGGGCAAAATCCGGGTAGTAGCGGCTCACCGTTTCGCTGGCGGTCATGTCCAGCGCAACCAGCGCATCGAAGCCGTGCTGTTCAAGTTGGGAGAGCAACTCCGGCCAGATCAGCGGTTTGGGGTTGAACTTGTCCTGCACCTTGAGGGGGTTGAGCCCCTCTTCATCCAGCAGGCCCCCTTCCGAGCTGAACACCCCGTAGAGGGTGAGCGCCAGATTGAGTTCATGTTCCAGCCGTGCCTTCTCGCGGGCGTAGAGACTCAGCCAGTGGCCGCCGATATTGCCCTTGCCGAACACCACCAGTCCGACCCGGGTCGGGCGGCTGAAAAGGGCGCTGTGGAGGGCGATGAGCAGCGGCTCCAGCACCACCTGACGCAGCACGGCCACCAGACTCAGGCCATCTCGGGCCACCTGGACGAACTCCAGCGGCTGATCTGCCAGCAGCTGATAGAAGCGGTGACACTGCTCGGCGTTGTCGGTGACCCCTGCCCCCACCAGCGCCACCAGACTGTAACCCTCTTTCTGGATGAGACCGGTGAAACTCCCTTGCAGCTGGAAGTCGCGCAGCAGCTCGAAGGCGCCTTGTGCCACCTCGAGGGTGTAGGCGAGACGCAGGATCCGGCGATCAGGCTGGCGTTGCAGGGTGAGCGGGTTGAGGCGGTGGCGGGCCAGATGGGCCTCGATGGTGGCCACCGTCTGCTCATAGTTGGTCTGCGGCAGTACCTTCAGCTCGATGAGGGCGATCTGATCCACCGAGGAGACGATGCGGGCGCCGCCGGAGCGGGGAGCGCGGCGCAGGATATGGGTGCAGCCCTCGTCCGGGTTGTAGCTGCAGCGCAAAGTGAGGCGCTGACGACTGTCGGCCACCGGTTGCAGGGTGCGCGAGTGTAATACCGAGGAGCCAAGACGGGCCAGCTCGTTCGCTTCCGCGAGGCTCAGGCGCTCCAGCAGACGTGCCTCCTTCACCCGGCGCGGGTCGGCGCTATAGACCCCGGCCACATCGCTCCAGATGGTGGTGGATTCGCCGTCCGCCAGCAGCGCCAACAGGCTGGCGCTGTAGTCGGAACCGTTGCGGCCGAGCAGCAGGGATCGCCCCTCCATGTCGGCAGCGATAAAGCCGGTTACCACGATGCGACCGGCATGCTCCGCCAGTCGCGCCTTGAGCAGTTCGCTGGAGAGGGCGGTATCCACCTTGACCAGTGCGCCATCCTCGGCGCGCAGGAAACTGCGGGCATCGAGCCAGATGGCCTTGTCGCCGCGGCTGGTGAGCAGGGCAGCCAGCAGCCGCGCCGACCACACCTCGCCAAAGGCGAGCAGGCCGTTGCGGGCGAAGCGGTCAAACTGCCCCTCAAGCGTCTTGGCGATGAGCTGCATGTCGTCGGCCAGCTGCTTGCTCAGATCGAGCTGCAGTTCACCCTCCAGCAAGCCGTCGATCAGGCTCTGCTGATAGGCCTGCAGGGCCGAGATGGCTTCACCGGCGGCTTCGTCCCCCGCTTCGGCCAGCTCCACCAGCTGGATCAGCCGGTTGGTGGTCTTGCCGGCGGCGGAGACCACGATCAGTTCATCCCCGCCCACCTGTTGTTCAACGATACTGGCGACCCGGCGATAACAGACCGGATCCGCCAGACTGCTGCCACCAAATTTGTGGACGTGACGTCGCTTCAATCCTGCTTCTGCTGCCACCGCGATCTCTCCTTGTTGCTGCTGTCCCATTACTTCGCTACCTGTTCTGCCTGCTGCGCCTGTTCAAAAGCCTGAGCTAGATCGGCCACCAGGTCTTCACCGTGTTCAATACCGACCGACAACCGCAGCAGCTGGGCGCTGATACCTGCTGCCTGCTGCGCGACCGGGGTCATGGCCCTGTGAGTCATGCTGGCCGGATGGGCCACCAGACTCTCCACCCCGCCGAGGGACTCGGCCACCGAGAAGAGGGTGAGGGCCGCGAGGAAGGCGCGAATGCCTGCCTCGCTGCAATCGAGTTCAAAACTTAGCATGGCGCCGAAGCCAGACTGTTGACGGCGCGCAATATCGTGGCCCGGATGGCTCGGCAGGCTGGGGTGATAGATGCGTTTCACCAGCGGCTGCTGTTGCAGGAAGGTGAGGATGCGATCGGTATTCTCCTGATGGGTGCGCAATCTGGGGGCCAGAGTGCGCAGGCCGCGCAGGGTGAGGTAGGAATCGAACGCCCCGGAGGTGAGCCCCAGACAGTTGGCCCACCACACCAAGGATTCGGCCAGTGCGGCCTCCTTGGCAATCGCCACTCCGCCTACCACGTCTGAGTGACCGTTGATGTACTTGGTGGTGGAGTGCACCACCACGTCGGCACCGAGGGCCAGGGGTTGTTGCAGCAGGGGGGAGAGGAAGGTGTTGTCCACCACCACCTGTGCACCCACCTCATGGGCGGCGCTGGCGATGGCGCTGATATCCACCACCCGCAGCAGCGGGTTGGAGGGGGTCTCGACCCATACCAGCGCAGGTTTTTGCGCCAGTGCTGCGGCCAGTGCGGCCTCATCCCCCTGATCGACAAACTGCACCCGGTAGTGGCCCTTGGCAGCCAGATATTCGAACAGGCGCCAGGTACCGCCGTAGCAGTCGTGGGGGGCGATCAGCAGATCTCCCGCCTTGAGCAGTGCTGTGGTGACCAGATGGACGGCCCCCATGCCGGTGCCGGTGACCACGGCGCCAGCGCCCCCTTCCAGCGCCGCCAGCGCGTCCGCCAGATTGGTGCGGGTCGGATTGCCGGAGCGGGCATAATCGTATTGACGGGGCTCGCCAAAGTCGGCAAAGGTGTAGTTGCTGGAGAGGTAGATAGGCGGCACCACGGCACCGTGCTGTGTGTCTGTCTCAATCCCGGTGCGAACCGCCAGGGTGGCCTTGTGGGTCATATCACTCTCCTTGATGTCTTTTCACACGCCGGCATCTTGCTGCCACGCGCCATCCCGTCATTGCGGGCTCATGGACAACCACACTACGCCAGCTTAAAAAAGCCGTCAACACTTCCAGACGTCTAAATGGCTTTGCTGTTGGATTGCCATTAATTTCCTTAAGGGTTAAAATCCGCGCTCACGGCTAAATGAGAACAGGTGAGTCATGGGAACAGAGTGGAACGGCGACTATGTCAGCCCCTACGCGGAACACGGTAAGAAGAGCGAACAGGTCAAGAAGATTACCGTCTCGATCCCGCTCAAGGTGTTGAAAGTGTTGACCGATGAGCGCACCCGCCGTCAGGTGAACAACCTGCGTCATGCGACCAACAGCGAGCTGCTCTGTGAAGCCTTCCTGCACGCTTTCACCGGCCAGCCGCTCCCTTGCGACGAAGACTTGCGCAAGGATCAACCGGACAGTGTCCCGGCCGAAGCGCGCGCCATCATGGAAGCGCTGGGCAAAGAGATCGAAGATTTCGACAAAGAGTAAGCAATTTGTCATGCACAAGAGGCGACCCCGGGGTTGCCTCTTGTCGTTTCAACGGCCCCGTTCGCGGGGCCGTTGTTATTTCAGCAGGCTGAAGATCAGCGCCGATACCGCCAGCGAACCGGTCAGCAGGATAAAGCCGTTGGTCCAGCCGTGGCGGAAGCGGGTCAGCGCCTCCACCTTGTAGATGGCAATCACCGGCATGATGAACAGGATCATGGCGATGACCGGGCCGGAGAGGGTCTCCATCAGCCCCAGAATACCCGGGTTGATGACGGCGGCACCCCAGATAGAGAAGAACATCAGGGCGATGCCCAGCTTGTCCGCCTTGGCCAGCGGCAGGCCGGTGGGCTTGGCGATCAGGCTTTTCAGGCTTTCGCGGGCACCGAGGAAGTGGCCGAGGAAGGAGGAACTGATGGCGATAAAGGCAATAAGCGGCCCCAGAGTCACTATCACCGGGTTATCGGTGATGTTGGCGAGATAGGAGAGCACAGAGACGTTCTGGGCCTTGGCTTCGGCCAGCTGGGCTGGCGAGAGGCTTAGCACGCAGGAGAAGACGAAGAACAGCACGAAGCCCACCAGCATCACTGTGGTGTTGCGCAGGATCAGGCCGCTCTTGGCTTCCGCCTGCTCGCCATATTCACGGCGCTGCACGTTGGCAAAACCGGAGATGGCAGCGGCGTGGCTGAAGGCGAACACGGTGACCGGCAGCGCCAGCCAGACAGTGTTGAGGAAGCTGACCCCCTCAAACGCGGTCACTTCCGGCCATTGCCACTGAGGGATCAGGTAGCAGGAGAGGGCCGCCAGAATGGCCGCCAGCGGATAGACCATAAAGGCGAAGGCACGCAGCATCGCTTTCTCACCCGCCAGCATCACGGCGATCATGGCAAACACCAGCACGCCTGAGAGCATCACCCGATCCGGGGTCGCCATGCTGAGCTGGTTGACCATAAAGCTCTCCACAGTGTTGGTCAGTCCGACCCCGTAGATGAGCAGGATCGGGAAGATGGAGAGGAAGTAGAGCGCCGAGATGAGGCGGCCGGCCATCTTGCCGAAATGCTCCTCCGCCACTTCGGTGAAGTCGGCGTGGGGGCGTGAAGAGGAGAGCACGAAGCGCGCCAGCCCGCGGTGGGCGAGGAAGGTCATGGGACCCGCCAGTACCGCGACGATGACGAGGGGCCAGATCCCGCCCAGACCCAGATTGATGGGCAGGAACAGGATGCCTGCGCCAACGGCGGTGCCAAACAGGCTGATGACCCAGTGGGTGTCGTGACGGCGCCAGCGAGTGGTGCTGGCCGTGGTGGAGCAGGAACCGGATAGCTCCTTGGTAGCCTCTACAGATAAACTCATTACTAATTCACTTTTTGTCAGTGTTTTAATCTGAGTTTATTGTGGTTTATCGGGATTTAATTCTCAAAAAGCGAGACTGAAACATATCACTGCCATTGCGGGGTTTAGCCAGCGAGATTGGGAATGGAATCTGGGTCACAGAATGCAACAAAACTGACAATGATGATTTTTGTGAAATATAAAACCAAAATTTTATCTGCGATCATTTTTTTATTTTGGCTAATCAGGTGTTTTCAGAATTACGTGAAGAATCGCACCATTTCTCGCCGACCGATTGTGATGTTTCACTATCATTTCGCTTCTTTGCCAGCGTATCACGCTGTTCAAAAGCGTCTTTGGTAGCGGATCACACCGGCCATCACTCGGGGAAGCTTCCCTGACAAAGCGGGCGGCCATCGGGCCGCCTGCTTGTCTGGTGTGATGATATTGCTATCGGCCTAGTGGGCCAGAATGTTGCCCCAGGCGAGATCCGGATCCCCCATCACGATAAAGTCCGGGTTCTCCAGCGACTCGGTTTCGTTGTAGCTGAGTGGCTGCAACGCCAGGCTGAGGATGCGGCCACCGGCCGCCTCGACGATGCACTGGGCGGCGGCGGTATCCCACTCGCCGGTGGGGCCGAGCCGCACGTAGCAATCGGCCGCCCCTTCCGCCACCAGACAGGATTTGAGGGAGCTGGAGCCGAGCGGGATCAGCTCGTAGTTGATGGCCGGGTTGAGGCGGCGGGTGAGGTTCTCCAGCTTCTGGCGACGGCTGATGGCCACCACCAGCGAGTCGGGCTGGTCATGTTCGTGGTGCATGGCGCTGATGGGCAACACCTCGCCATTCACCTCCTTGAAGGCGCCGTAGCCACGCACCGCCCAGTAGAGCACGTTGGACTCGGGGGCGTAGATGACCCCAAGCACCGGCACATTGTCCCGCACCAGCGCGATCAGGGTGGCGAAGTCGCCGCTGCCCGCGATAAATTCGCCAGTGCCGTCGAGGGGGTCCACCAGCCAGTACTGCCGCCAGTTGGATCGCTGGCTGAAGGGGATGTCGGCCGCCTCTTCGGTCAGCACGGGAACGTGGGGAGTGAGCGCCAACAGCGCCTGTTTGAGGTAGGCATCGGCAGCAAGATCGGCACTGGTGACCGGGGTCGCATCCTCCTTCAGCTGACGCTCGAACTGACCGCCGTGATAGATGTCGTGAAGGATCCTTCCGGCTTCGCGGGCAATCTCCTTGACCCCCGGCACCCAGGCCAACAACTCCTGCATCTCGTTATCCTCTGTCTGTTAACTGCCCGTCTGCGGGCTACTCTGCCTGCTCCGCCAGCCACTTCTGGGCCAGGAGCAGGGCACTGATGCTGCGCGACTCGGTGAAGTCGGGTCGCGCCAGCAATTCGTCGATCCGGTTGAGGGGCCAGGGGATCACCTCCAGCGGTTCGGGTTCATCGCCGATCCGCTGTTCGGGGAATAGATCCCGGGCCAGTAAAATGTCCATCCGGCTGGAGAAGTAACCGGGTGCCAGCGACACCTGTTTGAGCAGGGTCAGGCTGTTGGCGCCAAAGCCCGCCTCTTCCATCAGCTCCCGGTTGCCCGCCTCAAAGGCATCTTCGCCCGGGTCGATCAGCCCCTTGGGAAAACCCAGCTCGTAGGAGTGGGTGCCGGCGGCATATTCGCGCACCAGCAGCAGGGTGTGGGCATCGAACAGCGGCACCACCATGACGGCGCCCCGGTTGCCGCCGCGCATCCGCTCGTAGACCCGCTCTTCGCCGTTGGAGAATTTGAGGTGTAGCGATTCCACCTTGAACAGTCGGCTCTCGGCGACGATATCGGCCTTGAGGATCTCCGGCTTGCTCTTGGGGTGATCCAGTTGGTCGGCTGAGATGTGCTCGGGTTTGCTCTTGTGGGGGTCGCTCATCGGACGCTGGCTGCTCGTTAAAAAATCGTGCTTCAAGAGTAAACGACTCTCACACCGAACACCACGGGCCAGGGAGGGCAAAGGGGGAGGAAAAATCCGTTATACTGCCGCCCCGTTTTCCGAGATCCGCGATCAAGAGGCCCGATGCCACACTCCCGCTCCACCACCTTGCCCTGGCACCAGATTGATACCGTCTTGCTCGATATGGATGGCACCCTGATCGATCTGCATTTTGACAACCACCTCTGGCAACAGCTGGTGCCGGAGCGTTACGCCGAGCGGCTCGGTCTGCCGCTGGATGAAGCCAAAGCGCAGATCGATGTCCACTATCACGCCGTCAACGGCACCCTCAACTGGTACTGCGTGGATTACTGGAGCGAGACCCTGGGGCTCGATATTCGTGCCCTCAAGCAGGAGCTGCTGGCGAAGATCCAGTGGCGTCCCCACGCCATCCCCTTTCTGGCCGCGCTACGCGCCGCGGGCAAGCAGCTGGTGCTTTTCACCAACGCCCACCCCGCCAGTCTGTCGGTGAAGGATGCGCAGCTCGGTCTTGCCGATCATCTGGATCTGATGGTGAGCACCCACGAGCTGGGTTGGTCGAAGGAGAACCAGCACTGCTGGCAGGCACTGGCCGAGCGGCTGGCGTTCGATCCGGCCCGCACCCTGTTTGTGGATGACAGTGAGCGGATCCTGCGGGCCGCCGCCGACTATGGCATCGGCTATCAGTTGGCGATCCAGAATCCGGACAGCTGCAAGCCAGAGCAGAGCATCACCGCTTTTCCGGCGATCCGCGACTATGCCGAGTTGCTGCCGCTGGCAATCTGAATTTGCTGAAACGAGAGAGGGCTGCATCATGCAGCCCTCTCTGTATCTGAAACCTGGCGGTGAGAAAATCACAGCTCCCGAAACGGACGCCGTTTCTCTTCCTCTATGACGATCGCCTCCAGATTGGCGACCCGCTCCTGTAGCTCCCGGATGACCAGATCCTGCTTGCCGAGGCGATCCGTGATGCGGGCATCCCCCATCTGGTAGCGAGCCCGCTTGCCGAGATATCCGAACAATAGGCTGATAAAAACGATCAGGACTATGCCTGTCCACATGGTCATGTCACGACTCCTTGTCGTCTATAAACGGCGAAAACGCTGATGGATCCGTTCTGTTTTCTCATAGTCGCCAAGTGGCCGCAATGGGGCCCGTTTCGCCTTTGTGATGCAGTTGGCTATTGCTGCCAGAGAGGGCGGCCAAGCCAGAGTCCCCACAGGGTGAGGTGCAGCAGCACGATAAACCAGAAGACTAGCCGGTAGCTGCGCTTCTGGGTCTTGTGGCGCAGCCACTGGCGGGCCACCAGCGCCCCCGGCCAGCCGCCGCACAGCTCCAGCAGATGGAGCCTCGATTCAGGAATACGCCACTCACCCCGTACAGCCTTCCGCTTGTCCCAGGCGTAGGCGGCTACCGTGAGCAGGCTCATGAAGAGCAACACGGCCAGCGGCCACCACAGCTGCTCGCCGAGGCCGAGCCAGAGGGCGGCGCCCAGTGGCAGCAGTGCCAGCGCCATCATTGGGCCAGCTCCCAGCAGCGCTCCTCATCCTGCTTGAGTTTGCGGATCACTCTGGCCGGATTGCCCACCGCCACCGAGTCGGCCGGGATGTCGCGGGTGACCACGGCGCCCGCGCCAACGATGGAGCGTGGTCCTATGGTGACGCCGGGGCAGATGATGGCGCCGCCGCCAATCCAGCAGTCGTCACCGATCCGCACCGGCTTGTTGTAGGCAGTCCAGTTGCGTCGTTCCAGATAGTTCATGGTGTGGGTAGCGGTGTAGATCTGCACGTTGGGGGCCAGCAGCACATGGCTGCCGATGTGCACTTCGCCCACGTCGAGAATGGTGATGTTGAAGTTGAAGAAGGTCTTCTCGCCGATATGGATGTTGCGGCCAAACTCGCAGGTGAACGGCGTGCTGATCCAGCAGGAGTCGGGGCAGTGGCCAAACAGCTCGCGGCAGATCTGCTGGCGCAGAGGGGCATCGCCCGCCGATGAACCATTGAGCCGGGCCAGCAGCGCCTGACCGCGGATCCGGTCGTTGGCTATCTCCTCGCTCTGGCTATCCAGTGCCCCGCCTGCCAGTACCTTGTCCCAGTCGCTCGCCATTGCTACCTCCTCATGCTGCAAGAGGGGGGCAGTATACGTGACTGTCTGGGGCGCCGTCAGTCTGTCACTTGTTGCAGGTGATCCCCGTCAACCTGCGGGCCAGACGAGGGGCAGGATCAGCAGGGCCGAGACGAAGTAGGGGAGCAGCACCCGCAGCCCCAGACTGCGACCGCCAATGCCAAGGGCCAGCAGCCCCTTCACCAGCGAGTTGACCAGCCCGGCGAGCAGGATGCCGCGGGCGGCCACCTCCAGCGCCAGCTCCTTGTGGGAGAGCTGGGAGAGCGACAAGGTGATGGCGTCCACGTCGGTGATCCCCGACACCAGCGCCAGCAGATAGACCCCCGAGTTGCCCACCCTGTCTTGCAGCAGGGTGGCCATAAAGCCGATCAGTGCCAGCAGCAGGCCGAACTTGATGGCGGTGGCGAGATCGAGCGGGTTGCTGGTTTCCGGTTTTACCGGGCCGTCAGTCAGCTCCTCGCGCTGGCGCCAGAACCAGAAGGCAAAACCGTAGACCGTGGTAGCCAGCAACACGAGCGGGGCGGCGAGGCGCATCGCCAGTTCGCTGTGAATGAGCAGCACCAGCACCAGCAGCCGCAGCCACATGGTGGCCCCTGCCAGCAGGATGCCGGTAGCCAGCAGTCGCTCCAGCCCGCCCTGCTCCTTGTTGAGACGGGCGAACTGCAGGGTGAGAGCGGTGGAGGAGGCCAATCCCGCCAGTATGCTGGTGAGTACCAGTCCGGCGCGAGTACCGAGCAGGCGTACCGCGAAGTGGCCACAAAACGAGATGCCGGCGATCACCACCACCATCAGCCAGATCTTGAAGGGATTGAAGGCATCGAGGGGCCCCATCTCCTCGTTGGGCAGCACCGGCAACAGCACCAGCGAGATAAGCAGAAAGCGCAGGGTGGCGTGAAACTCGGTCTCGCTGAGAAACAGCATCCCCTGCTGGATCTGTCCCTTCAAACCCATCAACAGGGCGGCCAGCACGGCGCAGGCCACCGCTTCGCTCGGGCTCAGCAGCACCGACATCAGCCCCAGCAAATAGGTGAGCAGCATGGCTACCGAGCTGGTGAGGCCGAACTCCCCTTGCCAGCGCTGGGCCAGCCAGACCGAGAGGCCGCAGCCGATCACCACCGCCAGCAGGCCGAGCAGCGGCAGCCAGGGGCCCAGGGTGGGCAGCAGCAAACCGCACACCCCGCCGAGCAGGCCGATAAGGCCGTAGGTACGCATCCCGGCGATGCGCTGGTTATCCCCCAGCTGGCGCACCTGCCAGCCCCGCTCCAGTCCAATGATAAGGCCGATGGCCAGCGAGACCAGGGCACCGTTGACCGGTTCTGCATTGATCCACATAACGACTTCCTTTTCGTCATCTGCCTGCCTTGTTCCCATGATGGCACAGCGAGCAAGGGGCCAGAGGGGCATGGCTCACAGAGTCTGCGTCCGGCTCCCGGTGCGGGTGGCTGAGTTGATATGAGCAAAAGAGATAAGCAAAGAGTTATTTCTTTCTTCTGGGCATAACAACTCCACGGCATGCTGTTCTCAACCCAACAAGATATGGAGTATCACCATGAAACTGCGAATGACCGCCCTGACCCTGCTCTCTCTGCTGGCATTTGGCCAGGCCAATGCCGCCGAGATCCGTCTGCTCAACGTCTCTTACGATCCGACCCGCGAGCTGTTTCAGGAGTACAACGCCGCCTTTGCCAAGGAGTGGAAGGCCAAAACCGGCGACGACGTGGTGGTGAGCCAGTCTCACGGTGGCTCCGGCAAGCAGGCCCGCGCTGTGGTGGATGGACTGGAGGCCGACGTGGTCTCGCTGGCGCTGGCCTACGATGTCAACGCCATCGCCAAGGAGGGGCTGACCGCTGCCGACTGGCAGAGTCGCTTCGGCAACAACGCCTCGCCCTATACCTCCACCATTGTCTTCCTGGTGCGCAAGGGCAATCCCAAGCAGATCAAGGATTGGGATGATCTGGTGCGCAAGGATGTCGCCATCGTGACTCCCAACCCCAAGACCTCCGGCGGGGCACGCTGGAACTATCTGGCCGCCTGGGGCTATGCCCTGAAGAAGAGCGGCAGTGAAGAGGGGGCCAAGCAGTTTGTTGGCGATCTCTTCAAGAACGTGAAGGTGCTGGACTCAGGCGCCCGCGGTGCCACCACCAGCTTTACCGAGCGCGGTCTCGGTGACGTGCTGCTGGCGTGGGAGAACGAAGCCCTGCTGGTGCTTGGTCAGGCGGGTGCCAGCGACAAGTTCGAGCTGGTGGTGCCTTCGGTCTCCATTCTGGCGGAGCCGCCGGTCGCGCTGGTGGACAAGGTGGCCAAGAAGCACGGTACCGAAGCGGTGGCCAAGGCCTATCTCGATTATCTCTACTCTGACGAGGGGCAGCATATCGTCGCCAAACATCACTATCGCCCCAGCAATCCGGCGATCTTGAAGGAGACCGCAGATCAGTTCCCCAAGCTCGCACTCTTTACCGTCAAGGATCTGGAAGGGGATTGGGAGAAGGCCCAGAAGAAACACTTCGCCCAGGGGGGTCTGTTTGACCAGATCTATCAACCGGGTCGTTGATAGCTTCGTTATCCATCACTGAACTGGCCCCTGTGCCAGCCGATAGGAGCACCAAGATGAACAAGATCCTCCTGGTTCCCGGTCTGCACAACAGTGGGCCGGATCATTGGCAGAGCCGCTGGCACGATCATTTTCCCCAATGGCAGCGGATGACCGGGCTACCGTGGGACAAGCCGGACCTCAGGGTCTGGAGTGCCAAGCTGGCGAGCAAGCTGAAACGTCGCCGCAGTCGGGTCCATCTGGTGGCCCACTCTTTCGGCGCCCTGACCGCCATCGCGGCGGCCCGCTTGCAGCCGGAGAAGGTGGCCTCGATCTTTCTGGTGGCGCCCGCCGATCCTGCCCGTTTTGGCATTGCGGATGAGGCCTTGGCCGGGCCGCTGCAGGTATCGGCCCAGCTGGTGGCCAGCCGCAATGATCCCTGGATGAGCTTCGAGCGGGCCGAATACTGGAGCCGTCAGTGGCAGGTGCCGCTGTTCGATGCCGGTGAGGCGGGCCATATCAATGCCCAGTCAGGTCATGGGGATTGGCATCAGGGACTGCATTTGCTGGGGGCACTCTACCGCCGTGGTGAGCTGGTAGTGGCACCGGTCAAGACCGCATCGCCCCGGCCGGTCGTACTGGGCTTTCGCTAGGTATCTGTGAAGTGGTTGGAGGGTTGGTGAGCGCGCTGTTCGCTGGCTACTCCATGCCCCGTTCTTTGAATGCTCCGCTCCGTATTGCTCCATTTCTTAGGTCTTTTATTTATATAAAAGACCTTTTTTTATTTGGAGTGCGCCAAGAGCCTTTTGATTCTGCGGTTAGACAAAAAAGTGATTAGCAAAGTCGCAATTGATGTTTGTTGCCGATGAGGGGAGTGCGCAGAATCACCATATCGAAAATTCTTCATAACAGATGGATGTGTTATGCGATTTGGTTCTTATTCTGTCCTGCCCGGTTTTGGCCCCACCTTGGGGTTCAGCCTGCTCTATCTGAGCCTGCTGGTGCTGTTGCCGCTCTCGGCCCTGGTACTGTTTGCGATCAACAACCTGACCGCAGTCGAGTTCTGGCAGGTGATCGGTTCACCCCGGGTGCTCGCCTCCTTTCGCCTGAGCTTCGGTGCGGCCTTTGTCGCGGCGCTGCTCAACAGCCTGTTTGGCCTGATCCTGGCGTGGATCCTGGTGCGCTACACCTTCCCCGGTCGTCGTCTGGTGGATGCGCTGATCGACCTGCCATTCGCCATGCCGACCGCCGTTTCCGGCATCGCCCTGTGCGCCATCTTCGCCCCCAACGGCTGGATCGGCCAGCTGCTGGCGCCGCTCGGCATCCAGCTCGCCTACAACCCCATCGGCGTCGTGATCGCCCTCACCTTTATCGGGCTGCCTTTTGTGGTGCGCACCCTGCAGCCGGTGCTGCGAGAGGCTGAAACCGAGCAAGAGGAGGCGGCCGCCAGCCTCGGCGCCGATCGCTGGCAGACCTTTCTGCGGGTGCTCTGGCCGACCCTGGTGCCTGCCCTGCTCACCGGTTTTGCGCTGGCGTTTGCCCGCGGGGTAGGGGAGTACGGTTCGGTCATCTTTATCGCCGGCAACCTGCCGATGGTCTCGGAAATCGCGCCGCTGATGATCATGAGCCACCTGGAGGAGTATGACTACGCCGGTGCCTCCGCCATCGCCGTGGTGATGCTGCTGATTTCGTTCATTTTGTTACTGCTAATCAACAAGTTGCAGGCCTGGAGCTGGTCTCGCATCGGAGGGAGCCGGATATGAGTTCATCTGCTATCGCCATTGAGGCGGCCTCTGTGGAGGTGACCCCCGCTCGCAAGGCGCCGGTCGTGATCCGTGAACCTCAGTGGGTCAAGTGGCTGCTCATCACCGTTGGTCTCGGCTGGTTTGCCGCCCTGTTGCTGCTGCCGTTGGCCACCGTCTTTATTCAGGCGCTGACGCCGGGGCTCGCCTTCTTCTGGCACGCCATCAGCGAGCCGGATGCCCTGAGCGCCCTCGGTCTCACCGCGCTGGTGACGCTCTGTGCGGTTCCTCTCAATCTGCTGTTCGGGATCGCGGCGGCCTGGGCCATCGCCCGTTTCCGCTTCCCCGGTCGGCAGCTGCTGATCACCATCATCGATCTGCCCTTCTCGGTGTCGCCGGTGATCGCCGGTCTGATGCTGGTGTTGATGTTCGGCAGCCGCGGCTGGTTCGGTGACTGGCTGAGCGAACATGACATCAAGATCATCTTCGCCACCCCGGGGATCATCCTGGCCACCACCTTCATTACCGTGCCCTTCGTGGTGCGCGAGCTGCTGCCCCAGATGGAGGCGCGTGGCCCGGAAGAGGAAGAGGCGGCCATCATGCTGGGGGCGAGCGGTCTGCAGATGTTCTGGCGCGTCACCCTGCCCGGCATTCGCTGGAGCCTGATGTACGGCCTGCTGCTCTGTACCGCCCGCGCGGTCGGGGAGTTTGGCGCGGTGTCGGTGGTTTCCGGCCATATTCGCGGCCAGACCAATACCCTGCCGCTGCATATCGAGATCCTCTACAACGAGTACCAGACCGGCGCCGCCTTTGCAGTGGCAAGCCTCTTGGCTCTGTTCGGGATCTTCACCCTACTCGGGGAAACCCTGTTGGCCCGGCTGCGTGCCCAGCCCACCAAATCTCACTGATCACCGTTTTAAAGAGGCAGCCATGAGCATTCAGGTTCAACAACTCAACAAGCATTTCAATCAGTACGCGGCGCTGGCAGACATCAACCTCGACTTTCACGACGGTGAGCTGGTGGCGCTGCTCGGCCCCTCCGGCTGTGGCAAGACCACGCTGCTGCGGATCATCGCCGGGCTGGAGCAGGCCGACAGTGGCCACGTCATCATTCGTGGCGAGGATGCCTCGGATCTCCATGTGCGCGAGCGCAACGTCGGCTTCGTGTTCCAACACTACGCCCTGTTTCGCCACATGACGGTGTTCGAGAACGTGGCGTTTGGCCTAAGGGTCAAACCGCGCAGTGAGCGCCCGGCCGAGGCGGCTATTCGTGCCCGGGTCAAGGAGCTGCTGGATCTGGTGCAGCTCAGCCACGTGGCCGAGCGCTATCCGACCCAACTCTCCGGCGGTCAGCGTCAGCGGGTCGCGCTGGCCCGCGCGCTGGCGGTGCAGCCCAAGGTACTGCTCTTGGACGAGCCCTTCGGCGCCCTCGATGCGCAGGTGCGCAAGGAGCTACGCCGCTGGCTGCGCGAGCTGCACGACGAGCTGCATGTCACCAGCCTGTTCGTGACCCACGATCAGGAGGAGGCGCTGGAGGTAGCAGATCGGGTGGTGCTGATGAATGCCGGACGGGTCGAGCAGATTGGCACCCCGGCCGAGGTCTACGACCAGCCTGCCAGCTCCTTCGTCCACAGCTTCCTCGGCAGTGTGAACCAGTTCCGCGGTCGGGTGGCGGAGCGGGGATTCGGTGTCGGCGAGCAGCTGCTCGGCGGGCCGTCGGCTTCCCATCTGGCTCACGGCAGTGCCGCCATCGCCTATGTCCGCCCCCATGAACTGGAGATCTTGCCAGCCGATGCGCCGGGCGGGATCCGCGCCACCATTACCCGCCTGCTGCCCATGGGGCCGCGCATTCGGGTGGAGCTGCGCGGTGACGGTGAGATCAAAGGGGCTCACTATGAGGCGGAGCTGACCAAGGAGGCGGCCAAGCTGTTTGCCCCGGGTCAGGGGGTGAAGCTGGTGGCCAGACAGGCGCAGTTCTATCCCGACTATCAGATTTGATGCTGTGTTGCGGGCGGTGTGGCCGCCCGGTTTAGGCGCTCTGCCGGGGCATGATCCGGCCAAATAACAAAAATGAGAGGGGCGAGCAGCTTGTGTCGCCCACTCTTCGCAGGAGGCGACAAGGTGAATTTTCAGCAGTTACGAATTATCCGGGAGGCCGCGCGGCGGGATTACAACCTGACCGAGGTGGCCAACGCCCTTTTTACCTCGCAATCCGGGGTGAGCCGCCATATCCGCGAGCTGGAAGAGGAGCTCGGTATCGAGCTCTTTATCCGCTACGGCAAGCGGCTGCTCGGTATGACCGAGCCTGGCAAGGAGCTGCTGGTGATTGCCGAGCGCATTCTCAATGACGCCAACAACATCCGCAAACTGGCCAGCACCTTTGCCAACCGCGACTCGGGCCGCTTGCTGGTGGCGACCACCCATACCCAGGCCCGCTATGCCTTGCCGCGGGTGGTGAAGGCGTTTCGCGAGCAGTTTCCGCTGGTGCAGCTGGAGCTGCGTCAGGGCAGCCCGGAGGAGATAGTGCGGCTGGTGCAGACCGGCGAGGTGGATATCGGCATCAGCAGCGAGCAGCTCGACAAGAGCGAAGGGGTGGTGGCATTCCCCTACTACCGCTGGCACCACAATATCGTGGTGCCGGAGCAACATCCGCTGGCTGGCGAGCGGGATCTGACGCTGGCGGCGCTGGCCAACTGGCCCATCGTCACCTATCAAGCCGGGTTGACCGGGCGGGTGCGGGTGGATGAAGCCTTTGCTGCGGCTGGTATTGAACCGCAGATCCTGCTGACGGCGCAGGACTCCGATGTCATCAAAACCTATGTCGAGCTGGAGATGGGGGTCGGCATACTGGCTGATATGGCGTTCGACGCGCAGCGCGATCAGGGGCTGGTGCAGCTTGATGGCAGCCATCTGTTTGCCCCTCACACCGCCTGGATTGGCCTCAAGCAGGGGCAGTTCCAGCACAACTTTGCCTGGCAGTTCATTCAGCTCTGCAACCCCGAGCTGGCGCTGGCGGATATTCAGGCCCGTGCCATGGGCAGCGAGCCCGCCCTCGACTTCCAGATTTGAGGTCGTCGCCCCCCAATAAAACGGGGAGCCAGTGGCTCCCCGTTTGACTGATGGCCTCATGACCCTTGGCGAGATCCGTTCAGCTCAATCCAGACATCTTGCCTGCACGCCCCCGTCAGCCGGGCTGACGGGGGCGTGACCTGCGACAGGACAAGGTGGTTCAGTGACGAGCGCGGGGGCCTTCGGTCTGATGGGATTGTTGATGCAGAGGTGCTAGCCGCTGTTCCAATTGCTGGTCGACGGTATGGCTCAGTTTGAACACTGCAAGCCGCTCATCCAGGCTGCGGGAGAGACCGGCCAACAGTTCGCTCTCCTGCGCCAGTTGCGAGGCGGACTGGGACATCTCCAGCGCCGAGTCGTTGATGCCGCTGACGTTGCGGTTCATATCCTCGGCCACCATGCTCTGCTGCTCGGCGGCAGTTGCGATCTGGGTTGCCATGTCGCTCACATGCTGGATGTGGTTGACGATCAGGGTGAGATCCTGGCCCGCCTGCTGGGACTGGTTGACGCTGCTCTCCGCCAGTTTGCGGCTGGCATCCATGGCGTTGGCGGCGGTGACGGCCCGTTGCTGCAACTGGGTGATGGTGCTCTGGATCTCTTCGGTGGATTGGCGAGTCCGGCTGGCCAGCTGGCGCACCTCGTCGGCCACTACGGCAAAGCCACGGCCCTGCTCGCCGGCGCGGGCTGCTTCGATGGCGGCGTTGAGGGCCAGCAGGTTGGTCTGCTCCGAAATAGCGCTGATGACGGCGGTCACTTCGCTGATTTGCATCACCCCTTCCTTGAGCTGGTTGACCTGCTGGGTGGCCTGCTCCACCTCGGTGGCCAGCGCCTTGATGCCGTGCACGCTGGCGTGCACGTCACGGTTGCCGAGGCCGGCTTCACCGGTGGCCTCCTGAGTATCCCGCGCAGTGTTCTCGGCATGGCCCGCTACGTCGGAGATGGTGGCGCTCATCTCGTTCATGGCGGTGGCGAGCTGGGCTAGCTGATCCCGCTGGCTGGTCACCGCCTGATTGGTCTGTTCGGCTGAGGCGGCGATGCGCAGCGCGGCATCGGCCACGTTGCGGGCCCCCTGACTGGCCTCCAGCAGCGCGTGACGGATGGCATCGAGACTCTGGTTGGTGCAGCGGGCGACCATGCCCAGCTCATCCTTGCCCTGTACCGGAATGCTTACCACCAGATCTCCCTTGGCGACCCGCTGCATGGCGTGGTTGATCTGGTTGAGGGGGGAGACGATGGAGTGGGTGATGCGCCAGCCCAGCAGTCCCATCAACACAATGACGATAGCGGTGGCGCTGCCCATCTTCATGTACTGAGCCCAGATGGTCTGGTGAATATCCTGCTGCAGCATGCCGGAACCGAGGATCCAGCCCCAGGGTTGATAACCAGAGACCATGGAAAGCTTGTCAGCGGTTTCCCCAGACGGGCCGGTCCAGATATATTGCAGGGTTCCCTGCTTGCCGCCACGGGCGATGTCGACCATCTGGAACCAGAACTGCCCTGCGGTGGCGCCCGAACCCTCTCCCATGGTCTGGCCGACCAGTTCGGGCCGGATCGGGTGCACCAGCATATGGCGGTTCTCATCGATGACGAACAGATAGTTGTTGCCATCAAAGCGCATGCTGGTCAGCAGTTTGCGAGCCTCCTGCTGGGCTTGTTCAGTTGGCAGGGTAGTGGCCAGAAACTGGATCTGGCTCATGGCCTGGCTCAGCACCGCATTGAGCCGCGCTTCCCGTTCACTCATCAGATTGCGCTGGAGCGCATTGGCCGAGATGAGCAGCAGCGACAGGAAGCCGATACATGCCAGCGTGAGCAGCAAGGTCAGCTTGCGGCTCACGGCGATATCACTGAGCTTGAACATGATTCAACCCTCGTTATCCCGTTATATGGTGGCTCTGTACCGCGGCAGCCAGTTCGTAAGAGTTAACAACTCATTTACTTTCAGTCTCTTGCCGACCTTTCTCAAATGAGCGTTTTAACATCAGTATAGTCAGCAGCCTGAAACCACCCACTTTGTGGTAGCGTGTTGGCGCGCATCCCTGCGCAATTTTTGCCAAAGAGTGTGAATGGTTTGGCATTTCATCAAAAAAAGGAGTGGGCCCCGCTCTGGGTGATCCCATCACTAGAGGGAATTTATGCGTTCCATTGCCAGGAATTACTTCAACCAGCTCAACGCCGACTACCTGCAGGTACACAGGCGCAAGGAGGATCTGTTCTGGTCCACCTATATGGGCACCAGCGACGATCAGGCCGGTTTCACTGCGGCCGAGCAGGCCTACAAGGCCTTTTGTGCCAATCCGACCCGCCTGCCCGAATTGCGGGAGATGCTGGCGCAGGCCGAACAGGATGATCTCAAACGCGGTCTGCAAGGCTGGATCGCCTTCTTCGAATGCAACGTGATTGAAGATCCCGCCGCGGCCGCCCTGATGGATGAGCTGGTGGCTGCCGAGGCTGCGCTGTTCGCCCGCCGCAAGGGGCTGAAACTGACCCTGCTGGATGAGCAGGGTCAGCAGGTCGCAGGCAGCCTGCCCGCCGCCAGCACCTCCCTTGCCGCAAGCCCTAACGAGGCGGTGCGCCAGAGCGCACTCGCCATGTTCCACACCCTGGAGCAGTGGGTGGTCGGCAACGGTTTTCTCGAGGTGGTGGCGCTGCGCAACCGCTTTGCCCGCGCCATGGGCTATCGCGACTACTTCGACTACAAGGTGCGCAAGAACGAGCAGATGAGCCCGGAGCAGCTGTTCTCCATCCTTGATGACTTCATTGCCCGCACCGACGCCCGGTTGCAGCAGAGTCTGGAAGAGCTGAAGGTTGCCAAGGGGGAGGCGGCCCTGCTGCCCCACAACCTGCGCTACGCCATCAGTGGTGATGTGACCCGCCAGCTCGACCCTTATGTGCCCTTCTCGCGGGCGCTGCGGGACTGGGTCGAGAGCTTCCGCCGGCTCGGCATCCAGTATCGCGGCGCGACCCTGACGCTGGACTTGCTGACCCGGGAGGGGAAATACGAGAACGGCTTCTGCCACGGCCCGGTACCAAGTTTCTTCCAGCAGGGTGAGTGGGTGCCTGCGGTGGTCAATTTCACCAGCCTGGCCGACCCGGCGCAGGTGGGTAGCGGCTGGAACGGCCTCAATACCCTGTTCCACGAGGGGGGCCACGCCGCGCACTTTGCCAATGTCACCGGCAACGCCCCCTGTTTCTCACAGGAGTTTCCGCCCACCTCCATGGCCTATGCCGAGACCCAGTCGATGTTCTGCGACAGCCTGCTGGACGATGCTGACTGGCTCAAACGCTATGCCAGAAACGCAGCAGGAGAGGCGATCCCCGATGCGCTTATCAAGGAGATGATCGAAGCGCGTCAGCCGTTTCGCGCTTTTAACGAACGCCAGATCGCGCTGGTGGCCTACTTCGAGCGGGATCTCTACGCCATGGCAGAGAGCGATCGCACTCCTGAGGCTGTGCTGGCGCTGGCCCGCAAGTGGGAGCGCAAGATCCTCGGGGTCGAGAGCCCGCGTCCGCTGCTAGCCATTCCGCATCTGCTGAATCAGGAGTCGGCCTGCGCCTATCACGGCTACCTGCTGGCGCTGATGGCGGTGGAGCAGACCCGCGCCTTTTTCCTGAAACGGGATGGCTACCTCACTGACAACCCGCGCATCGGGCCGGATCTGGCCGCCCATTACTGGGGGCCGGGTAACGGCATGAGCCACGATGAGACCCTGCGCAGCCTGACCGGCGAGGGATTCAGCGCGGTGCCGCTGGCCGAGGCATGCAACCTGAGCGCCGCCGAAGCCTGGCAACAGGCTCAAGCCTGCATGGCCGCCGCCCGGCAGCGCCCTGCCGCCGGTGAGGGTTCCCCGCTCGACGCCCATATCCGGGTGGTAAATGGCGCCGAACTTATCGCCGACAACAGCGAGTCGGAAACCCGCATGCTGGCCGATTTCGAAGCGTGGATTGCCCGGCACTACTTTGCGGGGGATGCCGGGGAGGGGCGGAGCTACGTGCAGTGAGCAATCTAATGAGCGTTAACTTGCTTTGATGCGGCAATTGGCAGGCGGGGAAACTTTCCTGCCATTCTTTTTGCTCATTGCTCATTGCTCATTGCTCATTGCTCATTGCTCACTACTCATCGATGACCTTTTTTCCACAATTTTCACAGATGACGTGGCGTTCAAAGCGATCCATGTTGGCCAGAAAGGGGCCGGCGGCCCAGCCGGTAATAAAGTCCTTGATAAAGGCTTTGCGCTTTTGCTCCGGAGTCAGCTGCTGGCCAAAGGATTTGTCGACCAGCACCACGACATGGTTGGTCTCGCGCTGACAGTGGGGGCAGAAGCGTTGTTCGGTGGATGAAAGCAAGGGGGGCTCCTTGTCCGGGATAGTGGGCAGCAGGTTTTCCGCCGCAGATATGTAACGTCCCCATTTGATTCCTTTTGCAGGCGGGTCGTCAATCACAGCGGAGGTGGATTGTGCGCTATCTCCTGTGAAGAGGGGCGAGCCAACAAGGGTGATCACGAGGGGCCAGTCGGCCCCTCTTTTGTTTCCGTTTGTCACACATTGCCACACAAGCTTCCCCCTCTGGCAAAGTCTTGTGACTGGACGGGGTTGTAATGGAACCATGATCAGGGGCGAGGCCCTGTCGCGATGGAACCTAGGAGCATGTTATGACGAACAAATGGATGTGGTGGCTGTTGCCGCTGCTGGCGGTCGGAGTCTGGTGGCTCGGTTATGCGAGGGATGCTAACGGGGTGTGGCCCTGGCGCCATGAGATGTTGCTGCTGACGGGCCTGCTGGGGATGACCTATATGGCGATTTCGTTGTTGCTGGCATTGCGCCTGCCGCAGCTGGAGGTGTGGTGTAGCGGTCTGGACCGGATGTTGCGATTGCACCGCCAGACGGCCATCGCCGGCGCATTGTCACTGACCGCTCACTGGCTGCTAGTGGAGGCGCCCAAGTGGGCGGTCTCGGCGGGTTGGCTGAGTCGCCCCGCCCGGCGTGGGGTCAGTGGAGCTGGTGCAGGTAATGGCATCTCGCTCCATACCCTTGGCAATACCCTGGGTGAGTGGAGTTTCTATCTGCTAATCGCGCTGGTGGTACTGAGCTTATTGGCGCTGGTGAGTTATGGCCGTTTTCGGCTGATCCACCGGCTGGCCCCGCTCATCTATCTGGCGGGGTGGGGACACGGGCTCTGCCTGTTGCCTCAGATTGGAGCCATGACGCCGGTTGGGGTAGCGATCTGGTTGATCGGCGGGATCGGCGCTATCGGGGCCCTCTACTCTCTGTTGGGACAAGTGGGAGCACGGGATCGCCATCCGGGCCGGGTCATTGCGATGCGGGCGTTGGCGGATCACACCTGCGAGCTGACCATGCAGCTGGAGCGGCCGCTCGCCCATTACCGCCCGGGTCAGTTTGCTTTCTTCGAATTTGATGCCAAGGAGGGGCCGCACCCCTTTACTCTGGTGCGGGTGTCGGCGGATCGGCGCCAGCTGGTGATCGCGGTACGGGCGCTCGGGGATCATACCCGCCAGCTGGTGGCACAAGCTCGCATCGGGGATGGAGTGGTGGTGACCGGGCCCTATGGCGCCTTTGTCACGCCGCAGGGGGGAGGCCGAGCCCTCTGGCTGGGGGCCGGGATCGGTATCACGCCATTCGTCGCCTGGCTGGAGGGGCTGGCTGCCCGTGGGGAGCGCGGCGAGGGGCTCACCCTGATCCAGTGTGCGCCGGACTTGGCTAGCGCCGTCTACCACCGGCGGTTGGCCGAGCTCTGTCATCGCACCGGCGTGCGCTATCAGCTGCATCTGGACAAGGCTGCCGGGCGGCTGGATCTGGCCCGCATCGCGCAGGATGCGCCCGAGCAGGTGTGGTTTTGCGGGCCAGAGGGGATGGCAGATGCCCTGACCCGGCTGTTGCCGGCCGGGCATCTGCATCGCGAGCTGTTTCGCTTTCGTTGAGCTCGATGAACGCCGTTACTTGGCGCTGGCTGGCAACTGCTTGAGGGCGGCTTGTACCGCCGCCTCCAGCTGCGGGTCACGCCCGGCCACCATATCGGCGGGGGTGAGCGGCACCTGCAGGTCCGGGATCAGCTCCTGATTTTCGTAGAAGCTGCCGTCCGGTTTGCGCAGCCCCAGGGTCGGAATGCCGTAAGCGAGGCCCGGCATCAGGCGTGATTCATGGGCATAGACCATGGTGCCGGTGCCGGGCACCGGATCGCCGACGATGGGGCCGACCTTGAGGGCGCGGTAGTACTCGGGGAAGGCTGAGCCTTCCGAGTAGCTGCCTGCGTTGACCAGCACCACCGAAGGCTTGGTCCACTGGCGAGTGGCGGCATCGGTTTCCCCCTTACCCTGACGGGGCGAACTTCTGGCCATCCCCTTGGTGCTGCCGCTGCCGGTCAGAAACTCCACCAGAGTATTGGCCAGATAGCCACCGCTGTTGAAGCGGACATCAACGATCAGCGCATCGCGATGGCGCTGTCTGCCGAGGGCATCCGCCACCACCGCATCGTAGACGGTGCTGTTCATCGCCGGCAGATAGACGTAGCCGACCCGTCCACCGCTCAGCTTGGCCACCTGCTCCCGCCGTTTCTCAATCCAGCGATCCTGTTGCAGCTGGTACTCCTGCTGCTTGTCGATGGCGGTGAGCACCACCTCGTCAGTTTGCTTGTTGCCCTCCTGCTGGAAGGTGAGGGCGAGCCGGGCGCCAGCCTGATGGTTGAGGGCCCGATCCAGCTCGGTCAGATTGGCAATCGGGATGCCGTTGATGGCGAGCAGGCGGGCGCCCGGGGCGATATCGCTCTCCTGATCCAGCGGGCCGCCAGAGAGCATGGCGGTGAGCATCACCCCTTGCTCGCCATCCTGCCAGTAGCCGCCCAGGCTGGCGGTCTCGTCCGCCATGCGCGGGAAGGGGGCGGGGCCACTGCCCCAGGTGTGGGAGACATTGAGCTCGCCAGCCAGCTCCGCCAACAGGTTGCCCAAGTCCCGCGGGTTGCCGATGCCCGGCAGCAGGCGGCGGTAAGCGGCGACATAGCTCTCCCAGTTCACCCCGTTCATATCGTCCAGATAGAACTCGTCCCGGGTGAGCCGGGCGATCTGATCGAAGGCGGCGGTCATGCGTGCCTGCCAGCGGCTGGTGGGCTGCAAGGCGAAGGGGGCGCTGGTGGCCTCGCCGGAGTCGAGGTGGATCCGGGTGATCTCCCCATCCCGCACCAGGGTAGCCAGGGTGCCCTGCTGGTTGAGGTTTGCCAGCGCTGGGCCGGGCTGCTCGCCAAACAGTTCGCTGGTTTTGCCTTTGCGCAGATCCTGGCTGTAGCCCTTGATCTCGCTCTCGCTGTTGACCCCCATCTCCTCCACCAGATAGATCAGCTGGTCGCCGATGATGCGGCTGGCGAGCAGGGTGCCGGTGGGTTGCAGCAGCAGCGCCTCGCGATGCTTGAGGCGATCGCTCTCGAAGCCGTATCCCCCTTTCGGCGGATCCAGTTCGGCGAGGGCATCGGCTCTGGCGGCACGGCTGCTGTAGATGCCGAGCAGGTTGGTGAAGAGGGGCTCGCCATCGGGCCCCAGTGCGCCAAAGCGAGTCGATTGCCAGTAGAGGATGGCGCCATCCTGACTCCAGCCTGGATGGCCATCCTGATAGCCGTTGAGGCTGACGTTAACCGGTTTGGTTTTGGGATTGGCTGTGTCGATCACCGCGATCTCCTGCTCCGCCGCATCGGGGCGAAAGGTGAGCGCCAGATGGCGGGAGTCGGGGGCAAAGGCGAGAGTTACCTCGTGGCGTGCGGGGTTAAAGCTGGCTGGCACCAGTTCCCGCTGCTTGTTGCTCGCCAGATCCAGCAGGTGGATGGCCTGACCATCCACCACGAAGGCGAGTTGCTTGCCGTCGGGGGAGGGCTCCGGCCGGCTGATACCCTTGCCGGGAATGGCCAGCAGCAGACTCTCGGTCAGGGTGCCCGGATCGCTGAACAGCAGATCCGGCTCCCCCTTGCGCAGGCGATAGAGGGCGGCGTGCCCCTGTTGCTCCGAGAGGTAGATGAGGGATCGCCCCTGCTCGGCGAAGAGCGGGCTGGACTGCTCGCTCGGGTCGCGGGTCAGCTGGCGTACCCGCTCCCGCTCGGGATCGACGGCAAACAGATTGCCCTCGCTCACCAGGATCAGCTCGTCTGCCTCCTCGCTGACCAGCGCTTCGTCTGCAAGGGTCAGGGTCTCGCTCGCCTCATCCGGCGCGCTCGCTACCTGCGGGGTGAGGGTCAGTTTGCGCGGCTCGCTGCTGCCGGCATCGAGGCGATAGATCTCCCCGAGCCATGACCAGACCAGATCCCCGGCTCTGGAGGCGCTGAGCCCCCGCACCGGATGGCCCTGATAGTGGGTCAGCTGTTGCTCCTTGCCGCTGGCGAGATCCCGGCGCCAGACGTTGAAATCACCGCTGCGCTCGCTCAGGTAAAAGAGGCTGTCTCCCTTGTCGCTCCAGACTGGATCGGTGGCCGCCACCCGATCTTCGGTCAGTTGCTTGTGCTGCTTGCCATCAAACAACCAGAGACGGGGCACCGCGAACGAGTGCTGATGCTTGCGAAAGGGTTGATCCGCCGCGGGCATCTGGTAGGCGAGCAACTTCCCGTGGGGGCGGGCGAGAGTTGCAGGCAGCGGCAGATCGTCCTGCAAGGTGCCGCCGGTGATCGGGGTCCAGTAGAGCTCGCTCCATTGGTAGCCTTCCGCGACAAAATGGTCGGCATTGGGGGAGCCCGTACGCTGGCTGCTCAGCAGCAGCCGTTTGCCGTCGGCGCTGAAGGCTTGCGGCAGATCGGTGCGCGAATCGCGGGTGAGGCGCACCATTTCGCCGCCGCTGGCGGGCACCACGAACACATCCTCGTTGCCGTAGAGATTGGCGGCAAAGGCGAGCTGTTTGCCGTCCGGCGACCAGACTGGCCGCTGGCTCAGGTAGTCGCTGCCGGTGAGGGCCGTAGCGGGGCCACCCTCGGCACTGGCGACAAAAATGCGCCCCTGCCAGGTGAAGGCAAGCTGCTTGCCATCGGGGGAGAGGGCGGGCTCGCGCAGCCAGAGTGCATCGGCGGCGACACTGGCGGGCAGCCAGAGCAGAAGTGGCGAGAACAGCAGGGTGGCGAGGCGGCACGAAGAGCGCATGGCATGATCCTGTCGGGGAGTGGAGTGTTATCTTCGCCGATCATTGCCCCGGGTGCCAGCGCGATAATTTTTGGTATCTTGTTGTTTTAACTGTTAATTACCAATGCCAAATGGCGGCGTTCAAGGAAGATAGCCTGGCTGCAGCAAGATATGTTTTGCCGGGCATATTGAGTATTGATGGCGATCCAATATCATGGCGCTCGCTCGCCGCTCGGCGGGCATCGTTCAGATGATCTGGTAACAAGAAAAGCCCGCACCAGAGGCTTGTCGAGGGATGGAATGAGAGCCGTATTACTGTGTTTGTTGGGGCTTTGGCCCGCATTGAGTTTTGCCTTGACCGAAAAAGCCGATTTGGTGGTGGTCAAGAAGTCGACCTATAGCCTGACTCTGATGAAGGATGGCAAAGAACTGAAGCGCTACTGGGTTGCACTGGGCCCGGCGCCCAAGGGGCACAAGCAGCGGGAAGGGGATCAGCGTACGCCGGAAGGGCGCTACACCCTCGACTACAAGAAGACCAATTCCGGCTACTACAAAGCCATCCATATCAACTATCCGAACCTGGACGATATCAAGCGCGCCAATGAGCTGGGTGTTCGTCCGGGTGGCATGATCATGATCCACGGCCAGCGCAACAGCATTGGCAACCGCAGGGTTCAGCCCTCCAACTGGACCAACGGCTGTATCGCCATGCTCAACCACGAGCTGGATGAAGTGTGGGACGCGATTGATCCGGGTACGCCCATCGTCATCGAGCCCTGATCCGCGCAGCGGGGGGGGGGGGGGGGGGGGGCCGGCCCCCCCCCCGGGGGGGGTGGGTGGGGGCCAC
>NZ_JBSTYP010000065.1:0-25875 GCF_054052405.1 Aeromonas aquatilis
AAAGGCTGGGGTATCCATGATGGTAGACCTCAAGGTGATGGCCTACTTCAAGCTTAGCCTTTCAACACGTAATTGGGACATAGCCTTTTTTTTCCCATGCAGATAATCCACAAACTAACCTCACCTTCAACGTACTCTCCGGTGCAAGGGTTGGCGTTACGAAAAATTCATTTAGCGAATACTTGCTGCTAAAACTTGATGAGCAGTTCCAGTTGCAAGGCGCCAAACCTCTACGCATTGAAGGAAACGTTACCGACTCGATGCGAAGCCTGGAAAAAATGCTGCGAAACTCACGTTACCAGTTCTACTTTTCCAATGTCGATGTAGCTCTTCACTACATGGAGCAAAGCGGTAATCACCCGCTTAAGCTATTGAAAATAAGCCACGTAGGTAACTACTACATCGGGTTCAACAAGCAGATGGTGAACCAGGACCAACTGACGGCATTTAACAAGATCCTGGACCGGCTCGAAAAAGAGGGGGTCTTGCTGACTTACAGAGTGCGCTGGGGAATATCATCTCCAACGAAAAATGATCACCTGCACTTGCTCCACTGATACCCCCTATCAGGCGATCTGGTAGCGCCCCGGCTTGTGGTTGAGTGTCAACACCAGATTACAGATAACCGCCGCCACGATGGAGAGCGCCAGGATCCAGGGCTGCACCACGAAAAACGAGGCAACAACAATGGCGCAATCGAGCCCCATCTGCAGCTTGCCCGCCCGGATGCCAAAGCGATCCTGAATAAAGATCGCAAGAATGTTGAAGCCCCCCAGACTCGACTTGTGACGAAACATGATGAGCAGCCCCATGCCAATCAGGGTACCGCCGATCAGCGCCGCATAGAGGGGCTCTATCTTGCCGATCTGCAATACACCGTTGAGGTGATCGGTCATGTAGGAGACCGCCGCCACCGAGACGAAGGTGTTGAAGGTAAAACGTGGCCCCATCCGCAGCCATGCCAGCGCATAAAAGGGCAGGTTGATGCCGAAAAACAGCAGACCGAAGCTGATGCCGGTCACCTTTTGCAGCAGCAGCGCCAGCCCGGCAGTCCCGCCGGTGAGCAGGCCAACCTGATGAAACAGAAAGATGCCGAGGGAAACAAAGCCGGCCGCCGTCAGCAGGGCCAGCACATCCTCATAAATAGGATGAGCAGTGCGAATCGAGGTGTTGTCCATAACCTGTATCCAAGCGAAGTAAAGAGAGAGTGTCTGTCGCCTGCCGTTGCGGGCGGGCTGCGAGCCCTGTCCACAGGGCTTCGTTATGAGGCCCAGTCTATTTTTTGTGAAAAGGATCACAACTGTCAGGCTGAACGCCCCATTCTGGTGCCTGTCATCTGGCATTGACACCCGCTGCACCAAGATGCAGCATGCCGCGGTTTAACCACGCCATCCCCCCATTCACAGCACGAGGCACTTTTCATGAAGGTCACCATTTTTGGCACAGGCTATGTCGGACTGGTGCAGGCCGCCGTTCTGGCCGAGGTGGGCCATCAGGTCTGCTGCGTGGATGTGGATGACGAGCTGATCGCCGCCCTCAGGCTGGGGCAGATCCCCTTCTATGAGCCGGGGCTAGCCCCGCTGGTCGAGAGCCATCTTGCCAGCGGCCGCCTGAACTTCACGGTCGATCCCGCCATTGGCGTGGCACACGCCGACCTGCTGCTGATCGCCGTCGGCACCCCGGCTGACGAGGATGGCTCGGCCGATCTGCAACATGTGCTGGCAGTGGCCGACACCATAGGCCGACTGATGAGCCGCCCCAAGCTGGTGGTGACCAAGAGCACTGTGCCGGTCGGCACGGCGCAGCAAGTAAGGGAACATATTGAGCTACAGTTGGCCGAACGTGGGCTGACCCTCGCCTGCGAGGTGGCGGCCAATCCCGAGTTTCTCAAGGAGGGAGCGGCGGTCAACGACTGCATGCGGCCGGACCGCATCATCATCGGCTGTGACAGCGAGCGGGCGCTTGAGCAGTTGCGCGCCCTCTACGCCCCCTTCAACCGCAATCACGACCGGATCGTGGTGATGGATCTGCGCAGCGCCGAGCTCACCAAATACGCCGCCAACGCCATGCTGGCCACCAAGATCTCCTTTATGAACGAGATGGCGGCCCTCGCCGAGGAGCTGGGGGCAGATATCGAGGCGGTGCGCCAGGGGATGGGGGCAGATCCCCGCATCGGTTACCACTTTATCTACCCGGGCTGCGGCTACGGCGGCTCCTGCTTCCCCAAGGATATCAAGTCGTTGCGCCATACCGCGGCGAGTGTCGGCTGCAACGCCCCGCTGCTGACGGCGGTCGAGCAGGTCAACCTGCGCCAGCAACAGAAGATGGCGCAAACCCTGCTGACCCGCTTCGGCCCGGATCTGCGTGGCCACACCTTTGCCCTGTGGGGACTGGCGTTCAAACCCGGTACCGACGATATGCGCGATGCGCCGAGCCGCCCGCTGCTGGCCGCCATCTGGACAGCCGGTGGCCGGGTGCAGGCCTTTGATCCCAAGGCGATGGAGCGCGCCCGCCAGATCTACGGCCAGCGGCCGGATCTGCTGCTCTGCCCCACTCAGGAAGCGGCACTGGAAGGGGCCGATGCCCTGCTCATCTGCACCGAGTGGCAGGCGTTTCGCGCCCCCGATTTCCAGCAGCTGAAAGCGCTGCTCAACCAGCCTGTCATCATCGATGGCCGCAACCTCTATGAGCCACGCCAACTCAGCGAACTCGGGTTTGACTATCACGCCATCGGGCGGCCACATCTTCCCGCCAAAAAGCAGCCTGCCAACACCAGTTGCAGCCCGGAGACCCAACCATGATCTATCTGGTCACCGGCGTCGCCGGTTTTATAGGTTTTCATGTAGCCAGCCAGCTGTGCGCCGCAGGTCATCGGGTGGTGGGGATCGACAACCTCAACAACTACTACGAGGTGAGTCTGAAAGAGGCGCGGCTGGCCCAACTGGCCAGTTTCCCCAATTTTCACTTCGAGCGGCTGGATCTGGCGGATCGCGAGACGATGGCGGCCCTGTTTACCAGCCACGGTTTCGAGCGGGTGATCCATCTGGGGGCGCAGGCGGGAGTGCGTTACTCCATCGACAATCCGTTCGCCTATGCCGACAGCAACCTCACCGGCATGCTGACGGTGCTGGAGGGGTGTCGTCACCACGGGATCCAGCACCTCATCTACGCCTCCTCCAGCTCGGTTTATGGCATGGGGGATCAGATGCCCTACTCCACTGCGCAGCAGGTGGATCACCCGGTATCCCTCTACGCCGCCACCAAGAAGAGCGGCGAGCTGATGGCTCACGCCTATTCCACGCTCTATGGCCTGCCCACTACAGGGCTGCGCTTCTTTACCGTCTACGGCCCCTGGGGCCGGCCTGACATGGCCATCATCAAGTTCACCCGCGCCATCCTCGCGGGCGAGCCAATCGACGTATACAACCACGGCGATCTCAGCCGCGACTTCACCTACATAGATGACATCGTCGCGGGGATCCTCGCCGTGGCCGAGCAGCCGCCCAGCGCCAATCCCGATTGGCATGCCAGCAAACAGCGCCCGGCCGAGAGTGCCGCGCCTTACCGCATCCTCAATATCGGCAACGGCCAGCCGGTGCGGCTGCTCGACTTTATCGAGGCGCTGGAAGAGGCCATCGGCAAACCCGCCATCAAGCGGATGCTGCCGATGCAGGCAGGCGACATGCACGCAACCTGGGCTGACAGCGAACCGCTCCACACCCTCACCGCCCTGCGCCCCGCCACCTCCATCAAGGAGGGGGTCGCCGCATTCGTCCGCTGGTATCTCGACTACTACCGGCCCGCCCGCTGACGAGCGCGGGTAGCCCCTCGGTCATTGATGAGTTAATCAGATACCACTGATGTCCCGCGGGTTTTAGGATGGCTGAACGCACTGTCTGCGCACCATAGCGAGGATTTGAGATGCAACAACAGGAACAGGGTCTGATCGATGGACTGTTCGACCGCCTCAAGCAAGCGCAAGCCAGGGATAGCAAGCGAGACCCACAAGCGGATCAGCTGATCCGCCAGCATCTGGCAGAACTGCCCGATGCCCCCTACTACATGACCCAGGCGCTGCTAATTCAGCAGGCTGCCCTGACCCACGGGTCAAGGAGCTGGAAGCCAGCCAGAGCGCCCCAAGTGGTGGCAGTTTTCTCTCCGGCCTGTTTGGTAGCGAAAGCAGCCCGCCCCCGCGTTTTACGCCGCCACCGGCAACTGCTCCTGCCCAGCCAGCATCCCGTGCCAACTCCTTTTTAGGGGGAGCCCTGCAAACCGCCGCCGGTGTGGCCGGTGGCGTCATGCTGGCCGATATGATCGGCGGGCTGTTTCACAACAACCGGCCCGAGGAGATCATCGACATCATTGAACCGGCGGCCATTGCCAATCCGGTCGATGCGGAACCGGTGCGCTGGGACGGCTGGGATTCACCTCCCGATGCTGGCAGCAATTTTCTCGACGACGATAGCCAGAGTAGCGGCTGGGCCGACAATGACGATAACAACGGCGGTTTCTTCTGACCGTCAAACCATTACTGGCCCCGCATCTGGCGGGGCCCAACTCGATACGAACCCCATGACTATGGAAAGTGTGATGACACCACGGATCGGCAGCAGCATGACGCGATATACTCAGCGCGCTTCGTGCCACTCGGGAACAACTCCCGACCCCAGGCGCTCTGTCCGTGGCCACGCCCCCCCCATGACGACAAGGAGCCACCTCATGATCCGAACCCTGCTTTTGACCGGTGCAGCCATTGCGGCCTATGCCCTGACCCAGAGCCACTCTCTGCTTCCCCTGCTCAGCCTGCTGGCCCTGCTTTCGCTCTGGGTTGTCAGCGAAATTGGACTGATATATCGCCAGTTACCAGCCGCCCAACCAGACGAATCTACCTACCACTTGGATGTCTGAGTTTGTTAAGAAATCCTTATGCCAACGCTTCTTCATCTAACAAGGTCGATATCATGAACTCAACTTCCCCACTTTATTCGAGCCTGATACTACTTGCTTGCCTGCAAAGTGCTTCGCTGTGGGCGCAATCCCCATGCCCAACAGGGGATGACTGCTCAACACTTAGTAACAACCAACCAGTCTCCGTACTGGGAAGCAACGGTGGTAACGGCGGTAACGGCGGCAACGGCGGTAACGGCGGCAACGGCGGCAACGGCGGTGATGGAGCTGATGGAGCTGATGGAGCTGATGGAGCTGATGGAGCTGATGGAGCTGATGGAGCTGATGGAGCTGATGGAGCTGATGGAGCTCAGCCTGACCAATAATACGTCCCTTGCAATCTATTTTTAGATTGAGGGCACAATTGGCTAGCCTATAAGTTCCATACCGTTTTGCTCTCTGAAATCTCCACGCTATAACAACAGGATCCACTGGGTTCGTGGCGATAGCTGCCATGTTCCTCTATATCTTCTGTACTCAAACAGGAGATAACCCATGAGGAACATCAGCGAAAACGGACTGTTTTTGCTGCTTTTTTTGTCGTTGTTACTGGCAGGTACGCCGCAGGCGATGGCACAAGGCAGGGATTTCAGACAGGCCCCCAAGGCGCTGACGGCGATCAAGCAGGGTCAAGTGGCCCAGCAACACGGCAATCTGCAAAAAGCCATCGCCTTCTACTGTGTCGCCGCCAGCACCGGCAATCCCGAAGGTTATTTCCGGATCGGCCGCCTGCTCGCCACCGGCCCCGCCTCGGTACGCAGCGCCAAGCTGGCCAACAGCTACCTCGCCATGGCAATGCGCCTTGGTAACCAACAGGCTGCCCGCTACTACAACGCCCGCATCGGCAATGCCCCTATGGGGGATAGGTGTGGCATCGGGATCCGTGGCGGTCAGGGTGGCTATCTGGCGCAGCTCCCCGCCACCCCCTTTAATGTCGACTCCTGGGTTGCCCGCCAGCCCCCCGCCAAGCAAAAACTGGTCACCATGCTGCGTCACGCCGCCAAACACCATAAGGTGGATGCCCGGCTGGTGCTGGCGATTGCCATCGCCGAATCCAACCTCAACAGCCGCGCCGTTTCACCAAAGAATGCCCAGGGGTTAATGCAGTTGATCCCCGAAACCCAACAACGATTCGGGGTGACCAGGCCATTCGATCCGGCCCAGAACATCAAGGGCGGCGTCACCTATCTCAAGTGGCTGGATCGCCGCTTCGATGGCGACTGGGTACTGATCTCGGCGGCCTACAACGCAGGGGAAAAAGCGGTAGAACGCTATGGCGGGATCCCCCCCTATGACGAAACACAGGAGTATGTAAAACGGGTGCTCTACTTCGCTGGCCACAAGCAGCCCTGAACCCGTTCGAATAGCTGCACGCTATTGACAAAAAACCTACCACCATTTGCGCAATCGTTTTCCTTTCGGTAGGATCCGGCGCTTTCTTGCCAGACCAACAGGTATCCCATGAATTTCATCAAACGTTGCTCGCGCCTGCTTACGCTGTTTGCGCTCTTCTCCTCCTCCATCATGGCGGCCACTCCAGCACCAGCCCCCATCCTGATTCAGGGGGCAATGGACGTCGAAGTCGAGACGCTGGTGGCAGCCCTCAAGGACAAACAGGAGCTGACCGTCGGTTCCTGGACCTACTGGCAAGGCACCATCTCGGGTTATCCGGTAGTTATCTCTCGCACCGAAGTGGGGCTGGCCAATGCCGCCGCGGCCACCACCCTCGCCATGGAACGCTTTCATCCGCGCCTCGTCATCAATCAGGGCACGGCGGGCGGCCACGATCCGGCACTGCGCCGGGGCGACATCGTCATCGGTACCAAGAGCTTCAACATGGGGGCCTACCGTAGTGACCTGACACCCGCCGAGCAGGGCGTTGACCCGAGTAAATGGCACAACTTCGAGGTCACCATGCGCCTGCGCGACAACGGCAAGCTGGTAGAGCACTCCGCCTTTGCCGGCGATCCCGAGCTGGTGGGCCGCGCCCTTGGCATGGCCGACCGTTATCGCCACGGCCGCGTAGTTGCCGGCATCATAGGCACTGCCGATGAGTGGAACCGGCAGGTGGCCCGCATCAACTGGCTGCATCAAACCTACAACACGGCCGCAGAAGAGATGGAGACCTCCTCCGCCGCGCTGGTAGCCGAGGCCTACAAGGTGCCATTTGTCGGCATCCGGGTGCTCTCCAACACCGATCTGCATGGCGAGGAGTTCGATCCGCAGACCGCCATCCACTGCCAGCAGTTCGTCATTGATTACGCAAAAGCACTCATCAACAGCTTCAACAAAGCCTGATGAGCCAGAGAGGCCGCTACTATGGCGACCTCTCTGCTCTGTAATCTCTATCAGACGGGACGAGCCCCACGCTCTCTTCCTCAGCCGATATCAACTCTCCGGACATGCCCTGCGCCCATAGTGACGGTAGTAACCCACCAGATTACTGACCAGAAACAGCCCCTCCATCAGCGCGGCGACCGGAGAGCCCACCAGCAGGTTGTTGACCAGCCAGCAGAGGGTGCCAAGCAGCATCCAGCGCCGCAGTTGGCGATCATCCGGGCAAAACGCAGCCCGGGTTTGCAGCAGGCTCGCCAGCAGTCCGATCAATGAGAGTACGCCCTGATAAGTCGCCAGCGCTGCCGCACAGGCCAACCCCATGAAAAACCACATCAAGATGCGGCGAACCAGCCAGATACTCACAAGAAAGCGCATGCTGGCCAGCAGCAACAGGCAGGCGGCCGACCACTGCCCGAGCAGGGCAAAGTGACCAGCATTGAGGGCGCAGGAGAAGGCCAGACAGGCCAGGATCCTGCGGCGATCCCGCAACTGAAACGACAACAGATCGAGCAACAAGGCTAGGCCCACCACCAGTTGCGACCACAGAAACAGCGACATCATCCACCCCTCGTCCGTCATTTGGATGGGTGCAGCATGAAGTGGCAACCGGCAGGTGGCATTAACCCGTGTTAATGCGTCTGCGGATCCGTGACAGAGAGACCGGGCTGATGCCGATGTAGTTGGCGAGCTGTACTTGGGTCAGTCGTGCAGGCCAGTGGGGGAAGGTGTGGCAGAGCTCCCGATAACGCTCTTCGGGGGAGTGGAGCAGCAAAAACGCCTCCTTGCGCTCCTTGTAACCGAGCTGCTGACGCAGCAGGGCCATGCAGACCGGCTGCCAGATGGGCTCATCCAGCAGGGCGATTGGCACCCGCACCACCTGCAGCTCCGTCAGCGCCTCCAGCTGATAGCGGGCGGGCGACCCAGTGAGCCAGCTGTCATAGAGCAGGCAGAGCTCCCCCTCGAAGTAGAACTCCTTGCAGCGCTCCTGCCCATCCCGGGTGTAATTGCAGGCACGGGCGATGCCCGTTTCGATATAGAAGGCAACCTCCTGTTCGGCCCCTTGCGCCAACAGCACCTGACCGGCGCGCAGCGTCTGCCGTGGCAAACGCTGACAGAGGGCTTCGCTCAGGGCGGCGTCCAATCCCATGGCACACAAATAGGTGGCAAGCAGGGGGGCTTGAGGAGATGGGTTCATGAGGGCTCCGGGACAAAACGGCAGCCCACATCATGCCCAAATTGCACGACTGATGCAGCAAGGCGTGACCCTGTTGGCAAAGGGGGGACATAGCCGGGTGCCGCCTTTGCCCCCCCTCGTCCGTTGGTTTACAATCGACGAGTTTTTTGGAACCCGGTTGACGGCGTGTCGACCTGGCCCCACCACGACATCAGTCTGTTAATGCCAAGACATTAACCTGCTGAAAAGGAAGAGAATTAGCCAATGGCTCAATTTATTTACACGATGAATCATTGGTTTTACTGAAAAGCTACCCAGAGCTACAGCGAGCCACAGAAAGCCTATTAAATCATATCCTTATAACAACATTCGCTTGGCTTTTGATGGCTTTTTTTAGCTCTTTAGTTGGCCCCATTTTGGCCCCAAACTACAAATTTCCACATCTTATGGCCCCAGGATGGCCCCAAGCCGGCGAGTGATTTCTAAGTGAGAATATGATTATTGTCGAGGCAGGAAGTGATAGCCATTGGCGGTAGCTAACTGCCGAATCCAGCATTTCAACCTCATTTTTTACCTCAGCAGGGAACGGGCCGCTGTACGTAATTCCGATCCAAAGCGACCCTGATCTGCAGGGCGCTCTTGCAGCGCATGGTGCCTGCATTGGCGGTCAGTGGCAGCAAGGCGAGAAGGCCGAGTAACATCCGGTGTTTCATTCCCCCTCCATTAAAACCCCGCTTGAGTCCCAACCCCTACACCACAAGCTCAAAGGTGGGTAAGTCAGGGGCCTCTCCTGCCAACTCTCCTCCCCTGTAAAACGCCTTCTTGCCGATGGCTACCCCGATGCCCCGTACTGTGACCGTTCCACCCGCCAACGCGGTGAGAGTGGTGGTCGTGGTACCAACTGCTGTCACGGTACCGACCAGCAAGGGGTCAGCGCCGGGCACCAGCTCCAGGAATCGCTTAAACAGGTTCATACAAATCGCTCCACACTCAGTTGCTGGCGCACTGTCATGGCCCTGTTCTGCAGCGCAGCAGAGACCCTGACGCCCCGGTTGTAACCCTTCCAACCATCCACTGCAAGCAATGCGCCCGGCAGGATCAGCCCGGTATCAGCAGACAACGGCAGCTCGATGGTCTGGGTACGCTTGGGCATGGTCTTGGCCAGCCCCACCACACCCTGGGCACGGGCTGCCGTCACATCACACACCAACGGGTGGGTGATGGTTGGCGCTTGTTGCTCGCCAGCCGTACCCTGCCGCACCACCCGCGCACTGATGCCCTGGTGGCCACCGCTCACCCAAATCCCGTTGGCGGCATGACCCGGCTGGAAGTCACTGCCCAAGGTGGTAATGATGGCGCGGGGGATCGCCACATCAGCCATAGCAGTATCGAGCTGCCACGGCACGGTGGGATAACGTGGTTTGATGACCAGATGGCGGTTTCGCTGGTGTGGCAGCACAAAACCACCGGCCGCCTCGGCCAGGTACCTGACCACCTCGATCGGGGTCTGGTTATCCAGGCTAAAGAACCCGGCAGGCACCAACCAGTCAGCCGCTTGCCAATCTAACGTCCAACCCACCGGCAATACGGCAGCAGCCAGCTGGGCCATGGTCGCGGCAGCAGGCTCACTCACCGCCTGCGCTAATACATGGGTCGGCGACAAGTAAGCTGTTCGCGTGCGGCCGGTCAGCGTTGCCGACTCGCGGCCAAAGCTCTGGCTCGATTGCCAGCCATCGCACACGCAGTCCCATTGCTGATCGTTGATATGAATGCTGACCTCTTCCTCATCGGTCAACGCAGCCGCCGCGATACGGGGGATTTGAGCGCTGAACTGCCACGCCCAGGAATCGGTGTCGAGTTCGATACTCACTGCAGTGGCCGGGATATCGAGCCCATCGCGTACCCGCACGATCTTCGCTGTATTGCTCACCAGATAAACCCTCCGGGTTGGAATGACGATTGCCGCATCACTGCCCTGCCACACAAACTCCAGCTCTGCCGTGTCGCGCTTGCGCCCGAACGCCAGCCGCAGCACCCGCTTATCGGGGCGGATGGGTGGCTTGGGTGGCTTGGGTGGCTCTGGCGGCGGCGTCTTGCCCCAGGTGGGCAACATGGCCTCATCCCAGCCATCACGCCAGCCCTCTATCAGCAGCTTGCCGTGGTGCCAGGCTTGAGCGGCCACCCCTTTACCGATGGGGATGCCCTCTTGCCACTGGTCAGCCTGCCAAACCTGGTCAAAGCGCAGCGGGTTGGTGAACCCGACCAGGCGCCAGCTGCTGACCGGCGCCGCCTCAACCCACAGAGACTGATTCGCCACATGGCCAGCGGCCAGGCTGTCATAGCCTTGGCGGTTCTGCTGGCTGACCGGCAGCCCCTCGGCAAAGCGTTGTTGATTGGTCATGAACGTCTGGGGCATCTGCTCGCCCAGCTCAGCCACCTGCTGCTGATGCGCGGCGGCCTGTTGCCACAGGGCGCGGCTGGTTGCCCGCTCGGTGCCTGCCTTCTGCCATTCGCTACTGAGGGCCTGGGAATGGCTATCTGCCCGCTCCCATGCATCCCCCATTCCACTGGCTGGGCCCCGGAATACGTTCTGGTCATACTCCCCGGCGATCACCGGCAGCGGGGCACGTGATGTGCTGGCCATTGTGCATTCAATGACGAACGCGCCGACTAGCTCCCCACGGCTATGGGTATGACTGGCAAGCACCGCATCAAACACCACTGATCCGCCCAGCATGGCGCTGGAGCGATGCGGAGCGCCAGCCAATACCGATGCCAGCACCAGCCCCGGTGATGCACTCAGGCACGGCGGCAAGTTGGTACTATTCAGGATGCCGACCAGACGCACCACTTCTGACTGGTTCAGCTCCAGCTGGCCATTGATGCTGCGAGCCTTACGCAGCGCTAGGCTGGCATCCTTTCTGGCCATATGGCCCCCCGGTTACGGTTCAGTGATGGTGGCGGTATTGATGCGGATCAGCGCACCGGCAAAAAACTCCGCTGCGGGCAGCTCCAGATCGGCGCCGCTGCCCGGCACCCCGACATCGAGATCCGCCACAAAGGCCCCATCCCGGTCAACAATGCGCCCCCAGGTTGGGGCGCCGCTGGCGGTGGCCATCTGCTCGGCCAGGGGTTTCAGCGTCAGCACCCCGCCGCTGATCGTCTTGGCGCAAGGGTGGCTGAACGTCAGCGCCACCAGAGCCAGCTGGTCAGTCGGGGCAGCCCCTGGTGCCGGTTTGGTACCGGTGTAGATGGTCAGCTTGGCACTGGCCCCGCTGCCCGTATCAATGGCCGTGGCCAATAGCTGGGCGCGACTGGTGCGCAGCCCTTCGGCATAGGAGATCATGGTTATTTCCTCTTGAGCGGAGCCAGCATGGGGAACGACTCGGGCGCCACGCTACCACCATGCGGATAGGGTTTTGGCGCCTGATAGTCTGCGGCTACGGCGTTGTAGTCAGCGGGGCCATATGCCGGGTCATCCTGGGCAACCACCATATAACGGCGATTCAGCCACAGCAGATCGAACCGATAGACCCCATCCGCTGCGCGGCTGTAGGTCTCGCCAACCAGCTCGCCATCCTGGGTAAAGCAGAGCACCCGGCGCCGCACTCCCATCCCGCTGATGGTCACCGTACTTTCAATAAACCCCTGCTCCACGTTGCGCACCCCATCGCGGATCCAGAAGTAATCCCGCCCCTTGCAGATCACTCGCTGGCTCATCTGCTGGATACTCAACGGGCCGGGATAAAACGGCGGTTTCCCTTGCCACACCACATCTTGCGGCAGAAACTGGGCGCGGGTCTCCTGGTTGGCCACGGTAACGGTCATCGGGGTGGTGAACAGCACATAGGTAAACTCGACCTGGAGCGGGACAAATTCAGTCCCTATCCTGGCCAGGCGGTCTCCCGGTTGTAGCTCTATCCATATCTTGTATTGCGATGAGGCAATGAATTGCGTTGAGCGGGTAAACACCTTGGTCTGGTAGTAGCCAAACACCTGCCCATTGATAGCAGCCAAGCCGAGATAGGGTGCATCAGCTGGCCCTTGAGTGGTCACCCCGCTGACCGTCAGCACCGCCATACCATTGAGGTAGGCCAGTTTGGCAACCACAGCGCCAGCTGCATCAAACAGCCCCCCAGTCTGACCAGGCAAAATCCCCCTGGCCAAGACGTAGGATGGTGCAGTGCCAGAAGCGACCAACCCGACCCCTGATTGATGTTCAATAGCCGCACCGGCTGGCAATACCAGATCCGGCTGCAACGCGGTGTACTGCTCTGCCGTCAGCGCAGCAAAGTCGCCATTAAATCCAGCAGGTGCTGTCTGAATAAGCACCCGCACCATGGCCACGCCAGACCCGGTATATGTTGACTGGGCGCGCAGATTACTAAACCGCATTGCTGCAAATTTTTGCGGTTGGCAGGCAAAGCTAAACGATTGGTTGCGGTTACCAACCGGGTCAGTGGTAAAGACTAAAGCGCTATCGCTAAAGCTCAAGGCGCCAAAAGTGAGTGGGTATGCGCCTGCTTGGGGTGCTTTGGTCAGGCTGGCCAGGTTCGGGCCATACCAAAGACCATGGCGATAAGCGCCATCATAACGGGTGCGAATCGCCGCCAGTACCACCCCGGTATCATCCAGAAACTCCAGATCCATATCTGAATAATCTGGGTTCCAGTTGCCGTTGCTTATTTCCAACCTGAACACGTAGTTTTTAGGCGCAAGTGTGATCGTCTTGGTAGGGAGTACCCCAGTGTCCCCCCCAGCACCAGAGCTGTAGATAAACTTGAAAATACCTATATCGACCGTCTCGCCAAAATTGGCAGCCCAATCAGGCCCATCCGTACTTTCAACGTTGTAAAAAGGTACATTTCCAGAGCCAGATTGGGATTGCACAACAACTAGGAAACCCCTGCTCGGTGCAAAAGTCGCCATGACTTACCTCCAAGGCCCAGTAAGGTCAAAGCCCATCAGGCAGGTCTGCCCCCAGTTATAATTGTTCTCGTCATATCCAACCCGGACAAAACGCAACAACTTGCCAGGCATGGCAGGCAGGTCTTTGAAGTTCTTCCTGTCCCATGCCCCTATGGTGGCAAACGGGCATACCAAACCGGGCAAGTACCCACGCAAGTGGTTGCCACTCTCGAGCACCATGGTGGGATCCTGGGTCAGATAAAAACCGTTGTCAGGGCCGTTGGGGATATTCAAGCCGTTGCCAAATCGGCCAAACATTCCTTTGATAAACCAGTTAGTGGCACCAAATAGCTGATGATATGGCCGAGCAATTACCCGGTGGCTGGCGTTGTCAAAGTTGGGGTAAAAGTTGCCCCAGAGCGTGTTGCCTCCTGACCCTCCTTGCCAGTTTCGTCCGGCTTCATTGGCATTGGTGGTCGGATAGTGATTAATCACGGCATGATAGCGGTCGCCAGGCCGAACCGAGCGGATATAGCCAAAGCTATACATAAACTGGTAGTTACCTGCCGCATAAGCTGGCATGAAGTAAAACAGCTGGCTATCGCCCACCAGATCCCAGCGCCGGTTGGAAAAGCGCCCGGTACAAGGCCAGCGCCACTCCCCAATATTGGTGTAACTGTTGATATCCACCACATCCTCAACCATCGCCACCTTGGCCAGATAGTTGAAATAGTTTGGCCCCATCCACCCCGTAAACGCCGAATTGTCGATGCGCAGGCTGACATTGCCCGACTCACTGACATTGGTGGGCCGCACGATAAAGATCTTCCCGTCACCGCTCTCATGGGTGATCGTCCAGCCCAGCGGCGCCACCTTCATGGTCATTGCTGCGCCCGTTCCTGGGGCACCAGGGTTGCCACCGTCCAGATCAAACCAGACCTGAGTAGCGGTGACCTGCATCACCCGATGCTCGCCGCTGTAGGCCGCAGGCGATACCCCCTCGACCTGGACAACTGAGTCTTGCAGATAAGCATGACCCCCGGTAAAGGTCGCCACCGCCCACCCCTTGGCGACATCGAAAGCCAGCGCGTTGATGGTCAGGGTGCCAAAGCCGGTGACCAGCACCGCCTTGAGCAGCGCCGCCAGAGCGCCCTCTGCGGTATCGCCCAAGCTCGGGGCGCCCTGCATCTCGCTTGCAAACCATTTGACCTTGTATTCAGCCATTGCTTTTCTCTCCACGGGCAAGGCGCAACGCCTCGCCGGTTAACGGTTGACGTTGCCCCTGAGCTGGGCCTCGAAACGGTCAGTATCCACCGCTGCCACCGACTGCAAGATGGTGCGGATAAACCAGATCGGGTAATTGGCGGCGTAGGTGTTGAAGCGCAGCACGTTGCCCGCAGCCCACCCGGCGCCCCAGCCGCGCCGGTCAAGTCTGAAATAGGGCTGGCCGTTGTTGGGGTTGATGGGGGCAAAGTCGGTATTCACATCCCCCACCGCAATCTGGCCCACATGTTCGCCGACCAAAATAAACGTGGTGGTGGTCTGGAAGATGATGGCCCAACGCTCTTGCAGGGTTGCCCGGTTGGTCACCACGATAGGGAAGTCCGTATCGTTGTATTCCGCCGTGCAGGGGTCGCCAATCAGAAAATCAGACCAGTTATTTGTCCAGGTGCGTTGGTCGAACAGCGCCCCATAGCGGGCCCACAGGTCACCGATAATGAGGGCGCTGGATACCATGGTATCCGCCGCCTCATAGTTGTGACTGAGGGGCCGAGCCAGGGTGATGCGGCCCGAGATCTCCACATCGGTGGCCAGGCTCATATCCTCAATCCGATGAACCACGGTCAGCGGCTCCACATAGCCGGTCAGGTTCAGTGGGCTGGCCAAGGTCACCATCCCGCTGTTCATGTTGACGCTGTAGAGCTGCGGCGCCAGCTCCTTGCCGTTCTTGTCCTCCACCCGGCAATAGGCCAACCGTTCGCGCCCGGTGCTGAGCTGTTGCCCAGCCTGTACGCCCATGGGGAAGGCGCTGCGCTTGGTGGAATGCACCACCACGATGTACCCCTTGCGAATGAAGGGCACCCGGCCATCAGACGGCAGGCGCACCGGATCCAGCTTGATCAGATCCGCATCGAGCGGCAGATAGCTATAGACCACCGCATTAAACCGGATGGTGTCAGCCACCACCGACAAGGGGCGCCAGATCTTGCCATCGACCACCCTATCCGGGTCGTACCAGGCTTTACCCTCGTTGCCCGCAGCCGTCACCAGGCGGCCAAAGCGCACCGATACCACTCCGGTCTGATAGTCCACCTTGCCGGTTACATCAGTGCTGGTGATGGTGCCATCGCCGTTGGCGGTCACCTCAAACCGGCGACCGTCTGCGGTATTGCCGCTCAGGTAGAGGCTGGATGGCGCAATGGGAGCCCCCGGCGTCCTGAATGTCACCTCGTCCACCGTCTGGGCCACCAGGCTGGTGACCAGCGAACTCAGGGCTGGTACGGGCGCTGCACCGGGGTTCCAGACCGTGACCGTTGCCTTGCCGGTGGCATAATCCAGCGTCCCGGCCTGCTCACCAGCCCCGGTGGCGGGGTCGATATTGCGATAGAGGATCCCTTGCCTGTCCACATAGACAGACCCGCCTAGGGCAAAGCGCACTGAGTTGGCCAGGATCGCCTCGCCGTTGCGCGGGGTGATATCCAGCACCAGCGGGGTGGCGGTCACGGTGTCCTGGCCCGCGCTGCTGGCGTTGTTACTGCGGTACTCCACCTCGACCCAACCACTGTCGTCCACCGGGAACAGGTAGGCGGCCTGCACATAGTAGATCTCCACCAGTGTCCAGCGCTGGCGGGCAATGGTGTTGCCCTGGCCATCGCCATAGGTGCCGATGGTGCGCCACTCATAGCGGGTTTTCGGAATGCCGCCCTGGCCATCCGGTTTGATGGTGATCTGGCCGGTGGTGTAGTTGACACTGCCCCGCTCCACCCCTGCCGCATCCAGCAGCTTGCCCGCGCCGTTGTCACGGACACTGATGATCGGGTCACGCTGGGCGATCACCAGTTCGGTGTCGTCCTTCACATCCTCATAAAGGGCATTCCAGCGCAATGAGACCATTCGGGGGGTCAGGTTCTGCTTGGCCAGCTGCAGGGTGATCGTCCCGTCCGGGTTGCGGGCCGGGTAGTCAAAGCGTTGGGTATCCGGGTCGCCGTACTGGTAAACAACCTGGTACTCCTGACCGCCATCCGGCAGGGTGGCCACCCGCAGGGCCAGATCGCCGGTCACATAATTGATGGTGCCGGTGGCATCGCCGGTCAGCTGGCCTGCCCCGTTGTCGATGGCGGTTTTGGTCGCGCCACCGGCTTGCCAGGTCAGGGTCAGGCTGTTGGGGGTGATCCCCTCATGGGCCAGCTTATGGGTCAGCTGCACCGGATCCAGCACCATGCTGGCGCGGTTGAGGTAAGAGACCTTGGTACCCCAGCTGAACATGATCGCGCTGTTCACATCCGGCAGCGCCCCCAGGGTCAGCACCACAGAGCCGGTGGTGAAGTTGAGCAGGCCAGAGCCATAGGATTTGTCCTGACCAAACAGCTCCCCGCGCCCGTTGTCTTTGAGGTCGTACCATTTTCCCTGGGCCAGATAGCTGACGGTCAGCGAACCTGGGCAAGGGGTTGGCAGCAGGGTCGCGGTGTAGGCATAGCCCCGGTTGTTGGCGGCGATCTGGATCTGGGCCGTGTCAGCGATGCGCGATGGCATCACTGCCGGGCGAAAGCTCACGGTTTTACTGGCCGCGCCGTAGTTCGGGCACTGGCTGTTGAAGGTCAGCAGGCCGCGCCCGTAGTCGATAGCCCCCACCACGGTACCGACCAGGAACAGCTCGCCGCCCTTGTCGGTGATCACTGCCGCGCCGATTGTGACCGATACACTGCCCGGCATGGCACCAATCCCCAGGAACAGCCCCTGACTGGGGCTGACCGGTGAGATAGTGGTGAAGGTGTGAGGACTGCCCACCCCGGATTCCAGCAGAGCGCCCAGCTCACCGGCAGCGGTCAGATCCACCACCGGGGTTTCACTGCGGGCACTGGGTACCAGCTGGGTGAAAATGGTCCTGGCCTGCACCCGCATTGCACCCAGCGCCGCATCAGCCACCATCTTGGTGGTCGAAAAGTAGTTGGCGGCATCGGCCACCACGGTTTCCCGCAGGGTGGTCTTGGTGGTTGCCTGGTCATAGGGGCTGGGCTGCTCCCCTTCAAAGGTGTAGCGCAGCGGGTCAGTGATCACGCAAGTGACCACGTTGCGGGTGAACTCGCCCTGGTAGCCAGACACCCCGAACTTGCGCAGCTCGGCGGTTACCCGGTCAACCCGTACATACTGCTCAACCTCGTTCCCCTTCCCTTCGTTGCCGACCAGCACCAGCACCTCCCCGATCTCCGGCAACCGCACCTCAATGCGTTGCAGGATGCGGATCGCCCGCTGCCCTTCCAGCTGGGTATCGTAGAGCACCCCCTGCCACTTCGGGCCTCGGGCCTGATAGCGCTCCAGAGTGTTGCGGGCGTTATCGCGGGTGTCGTTGTGGTCTTTGGTGGTCATCAGCGCCAGGTTGACGCTGGGATCGCTGGGCGGCAGCAGCACCATGGCATTGGCGCCATAGTAGGTGTCGGTATCATCGGTCTGCACCGCCAGAAACGCCTTGCGCATGTTCACGGTGCCATAGGCCCGATCCATATCGCTGACGTCAGGGAACAGGCTGTTATGGTCACCGCTGATGATCTCGCGGCCAGTGATGCGACCACCGCCGTCATCGGTATCAACCAGGCGCTGGCTAGCCAACAACACGATATCGCCAGAGAGAATGGTCATGGGGTTACCTCGATAAGGCGAAGGGTGATCTCATAGGGGGTCTGTGCGTCAGGATCAGCAATCCGATACAGCTGCTTAGCCTCAAAGCCACCGCCACTTTCACGGCGCCACAACACCGTGAAGTGGCGCCCATTTAGCTCAAGTGGCATCCGTGCCGATGGGGCTGACGCTAAGGCATAAAGCGCGACCACTGCCGAGCGCTGCACCCACGCCTCGCCATCGGATCGCAGCGTGATCGGCCGCCCCTCAGACTGGGCCGCCTCTTCAACAATGATTGCGCCCGATAACGTTGGCGTGATCACCTGTCCGATAGGCTCCCACTCAAACTCATCACCCCAATCCAGATCATCAGGCAATTCAATACCGGCCAATTTAATCATCAGCTTCTCAATCCTTGCTGTTTCAACAGGCGCAGCAGCGCATCCAGATTCTCTTCATCGGACTGGACTTGTGCATCACCGCTGGGGGTTTTAAGGTGAATAGTGACCGTCTTGCCGCTCACAGGGCGACGTTGGTCATGTTGTATTTGGGCTTTAAGGGGAGAAGCGTTGGTCTGTTGGGAGGTGGTCTGAGATTTATCCACTTCCTTCTGCTGCGCTTTACTCAGCTCTTTCTGGAGCTGTATCCGCAAAGCTTCCATCTCCTTTTGGAACTTCTCGCCGTAATACTTGCTCCACTCGCTGTAGGCCGGAATGTCTTTGACCTTCTGGCTGTAGCGGGCGAGCTCATCCTCGACACCGGCCAAGGTATTGGCCAGGGCATCGGCATTGCCACGCAGCTGGTTGATATCGACGCTTTTGTAAAAGAAAGATCCAGCATTGACGGTGCGGGTTACCTCCCCACGACCAGATGAAGAGTTCATGGCGTTGATACTTGCCATGGTGTCTTCAACATCGCTCTTGGTCTTCTGAGCCTCCTGCTGTACCCCCTTCAGGCTTTCCTTCATGGTGTCAGCAGCTACTTTGGACTTGTCGGCAGCAGTGTTGAAACCATCGCCTATCTCGGCCGCTTTGCGCTTGGTATCCTTGATCTTGTCATCAAGGAAACCCAGCCCCCGCGCCTGCTCCTGTGCCGATAGTTTCCCTACCTGGCCCAACTGCACCCATATTTTCCGCAGCTCCTCGAGCTCCTGCGCAGTATCAGCCTTGTTCACTGCAGCCTTCATCGCGGCCGCAATTTCTAACGACGTAGCGGAAACATCGGTGGCGATGGCACGGAAGGTGTCGATAGTGGCACGGCCAACTGCATCGATGCCGGTTTGCAACGCCTGATAATCAAGACCCAGGCGCCGCAGCTTCTCCGCCAATACTGATTCGGTCACTTGAGCGGTACTGACAGCCCCATTTTGCATGGTGTCGAAAGCCGCCATAGCCTGCACCTTCAGTACCTCAAGATCCTGCAGGCTCATATCCTGCAAACTTTTGCGCAGGCCAGCATCAAGCTCGGTCTGGGTAAGCTTGCCCTGCTCCTTCAGTGAGTCGAATGCCAGCCCGAGATTTTGCAGTGAGGTTGGGTCGCCAATCTTCAACGAACTGAACAGCGTGGTGATACTAGTGGCCGTCTCCGTGCCCTTGGCTTTGAGCTGGTCAAAACTGCTGATCAGATTAAGCACGGCAGGGCGGCTCTTGGCATCCATCACCTGCGAGGTCAGATCCACGGCCGCAGCCAGATTGGTAAAGCCCTGCCGCATACTGGCCAACGCTGCATCGGCCTGATACTGCATCGCTTCGGCTTTGAGGCCAGACGCTTCCAGCGCCTTTTGCACCTGCAGTTGCCCAGTCAGGTATTCTCGGTGGCCCTGCAGGCGCTGTTCATAGGCGGTCCGCTCGATGGCTGAGAGATTGACCACCTCCTGGGCACTGAGGATCTGGATGTTCTTGAACTCGTCAAACTGCGCCATGGTGGTCATCCCCTGGCGCTGCAGCTGGCTGAAGAAAGCTCGAGACTGCTCGGCCACCCGCTGCTCTACCTCGCCCGCCTCACCCATCTTGGCGGCCCAGATCCCGGCATCTTGAGCAAGTTGGACCAGCCCCTTACTACCCTCATAGGCCAATAGGGCCAGTGCGGCATAGGCCGCACTGGTACCGAGGCTGATCCCTCCCAGCACCCCGCCCACTTTGTTGCCCTTTTTGGCCATCTCTTCCATGGCGGCGCCGGCTTGACGAGCATCGGGGGCCACCCGGGTTTTGAGCACATCCGCAAACTTGAGCAGGTCAGTGCTCCACTGCACCACCTTCATGGTGGCCCACGCCTTAACGGCTAGTGCAATGGCCCCGCGCCATTCCACCAGTCCTTCAACAAACTCCCGCAGTCCAACCACTGCAACCTTGAGGCTATCTGACATCTCCCGCGCCCACGCAGCCAGTGAGCCATCGGCGGCTGCAGCTTTGAGCTGCGCCGTGACACTTCTCAGCTCATCCTTGATGTAGTTAAAGATCCCCGCATCAGCGACGGCCAGCTCAACCCGGTTCAGCTCTTCAACAAAGTTGGACCAGATCCCACTGAAAGTATTGGACATGGCCTCAGAGGCCCCTGCCGCATCCTCCCCCATCGCCTTGATCAGCTGCTCGATTTCGGCGCGACCCAGCTTGCCTGCGGTGGCCATGGCAATAATTCCGTCCGTGGTCTTGCCCATGGCCTTTGCCAGTAACTGGGCAGCAGGAACAGACCGCTCGTTGAGTTGGTTCATCTCTTCGGCTTGCAGCTTACCCTTGGTATACGCCTGACCGAGTGCGGTGATGACGCCTTCCAAATCCTGATAAGTGCCTGCCGTTTTCGCGGTGTAGTCAGCGGTGGCTTGCAGCACCCCGTTATAGGGGTCCAGACCGAAGTTCTTGGCCTTGATAAAGGCAGTGGTGATTTCGTTAAGCTGGAACGGTGTCTTTTCGTTGAACTCACGCAGCCAAGCTAGCGCTTTCTCACCTCCGGCAGCACTGCCCTCCACGCTTTTGAGTGATACGCCAAGGCGTTCAATCTCATCAGCTGTTCTGACCATGCCTGTGGTTCTGGCCACCAGCTGGTCAAAGGTCAAATATGCAGCGGCAACACCACCAATCTTGGTGGCCAGCGCAGCCCACCCCGGCTCACCATCTTCAACCGCGTGATGCAGGCTTTCGGTATTCTGCTCTGCCTGCTTGGCCTTCTGGCTGTATTCGCTCAAGCCGCTGGCGTTGGCTCGCAGGGCGCCAGCCTGTCCGGTCAGCTGGTTTTTCAGATAGGTGATCTGATTGGCAGCCTGCTGGCTGGCGGCCTCCACCCGTTTCTGCTCACTGGCCAGCTTGCGAGTGTCGATCCCGGTATCGGTCAGCGAACGGCGCAGCCCGTTAAGAGTCACGTTCTGGCGCTGATACTGAGTATCCAGGGATTGCACTTCACGGCGGGCCGAATTGAACTCACGAGTCTGCTGGCGCAGCGCCTTCTCACTGGATTCCAACCCACGTTTGAGCTCATTGGTTTGACCTGAGCTCTCTTTGTACTGTTCGCCAAGCAAGCGCACCTGCTCACGGGCATCCTTAAGTGCCAGGCGCTGCTCCTTGGTAACAGTGGTGGCTTCGCTGTTTGCTTGGCGCAGCAGATCAACCTTTGCCTTGGCTTCAACATGTGCAGCGGCCAGCCGTTCGGTCTCCTGCCGGCTGGCGCTATAAGCCGCATTGGATGAGGTCAGCTCTTGCTTGGCATCAGCCAACGCCTTACCCATGCCAGTGGCGCGGGCACGGGCTTGTTCCAGCCCATCACCCAAATCAGCGGTACTGCGCTTGAGGTTGGCAAACTGTGTCAGGGTCGCCCCCTGTTCACCAAGCCGCTGCAGCTCATCGCCAAGGCCACTTACCTGCTCACCGCTGGATTCGGTCTCACCGCCAAGGGTATCGACCTCTGCAATGAGTTTGCTGATCTCGGCCAGCCCTTCCACGGCGGCGCGGATCCGCAGCTGGATATCGGTATCATTGCTGGCCATGGGGCCCCCTCAGAAATGAAAAAACCCGCCGAAGCGGGTTTGATATTCGATGACTACGTTATTTATGCTTGAACTCTGAAAGGGTTCAACACAAGTATTGCTGATCATGCTGTGCTAGCGTTGTAGAATAAATCCATTCTGAATAGTAAAAATATTGATGCTCGAATTTATGATGTGTGATTAGTGAAGAGATGTACGATAAAAAATATAGCCCCACAAGGAGGCTTTTTTTACATTGTGAAGAACATCACACCAACATATAAAAACACAACAGTGTACAGGATGAAACAACATGCAGTGTACCGGTAAATCCAGTGTTCAGGGTCATTTAATACCCGTTTCACCTTGTCAGAACCACGGCATATAAATGACTTGATGCTGTAAAATCCATGCAAGTACATGTTCACAACTGCGAAATCAAAGATGCTTTGCCCTATGGATTCCTTTCCTTTAAATGCATTAACCATATTTTCGTATTTTTTATTGTTGTGTACGAACATCATGAAAAATAGATTAAACACACACAGAACTAAAAACCCCACAAAAACATACACTGCAATCATTGGTCATTTCCTTTAACCATTCTGATTATTTCATGAGCTGTCTTCTCAGCAACTGCCCCCGTTGTTTCGCCAATCGCTGAACCGCCGTAATAGCCGCCAACAACACCTCCGCCAATTGCGAGCACTGCAACAACTGGAGCACTCGCAACAACGCCGAATCCGATCAAAATACCAGACCCGACAGCTACCGCTGCGTTTGCACCAAGCACTGTTGATACTGCACCACCAAACCATGATCCCAGTACTGTACCAACTTCCTTTGCTCCCGTGACCGCACATTGCTCGTCAGAACCCACAGTACATGCTTGATATGTGTTCTTGGCTCCGATAGTGCTATCAATAGCTAGACCCACATAACCAAGGTTCTTTGCACCCTTAACGTAAGTTGATAGATGCTCAATACGATCACCCAGAGCAGGGATCATGCCTTTCGAACTCACTTCCCGCCAATTGTGCAATGCACTTTTTGTACTTAAACCCAATGTATTTTTGAGCTTATCGTACATTGGGATTTTTACTGTTTTGATTGTAAATTTCTCGAGATTATTATCCAGTTCCTGAAACAGCTTCATCCTCCCAACATAAAATTCAGTTCCGAGATTCTTCATTGAACCCTTCGATACTGTCATATGCTGCACATAATGGTTGTTGATCCGTTTCAATATTTTTGTGATCTGTTCCATCCTCGAGCCAATAACTGTACTCGCTGCTCCAAATGCTGCGCTCGATGTCTGTGATACTTGCGAAGCATTAAAATCAAACACATCGAAATGATTGAATAACGTTTGTGCTTCCTGAACATCCACATCCTTGAGCGCTATACTTGCTTTCTCTGCTTGTGTTTTTAACAGGATTAGGCGGTCTTTCTCGGCTAACGTCTTCGGAGCATGTGCCACCACAATAACTAATTCACCAGCTCGTACTACATCATTAAGGTGTTTGTTATTTTGGTCGAACATACTTCGATGTTGGAAATTGAATGCTGTGCTCTTGGCTGAACCATATAAATGCTCATAGACAGCATCCTTGCTTCTGGCTGCATCATTCCAGAAAAATCCCACATCAAAGACTTCCTCTAATGGCTTCTGTGTAGTCTCCTTCAATACGGGAACATGCTCAACTTTAGGACGCTCCTTCTCCGCACTACCAAACCACATTGTTGGCTTTGCACTCGCATATGCTTGTTCAACTGTGCGTCTGAATTTGTCAGATCCTCGTACCACTAGTTTTGAATCAATTACTTTGCAACATGCAAACACGTCCCCCTCAAAACGTACCTTTACCTTGGAACCATCCTCTAACGATCCCCCCATCGGGCTCAGGATGCCTTTAAACTCGTCCTTAGTTAGAGTGTTGATGTCCCTCAAGTCATTATCTTTGTGTTGTCCATACATTTTGTGGTCTCCAGCACACTTAAGGGCCAAATGTACCATTAAGACCGCGGTATTGTAAAAATTGCTCTTGATGAGCACATGGTTGGGCAGCATAGTGCCCTAAACTGCAAACAGCAGATCCCATCCACGGTTTTCATAAGGCCCTCGGGTCAACATGTGATCCCACATGCTGTATAACACACATAATGTCAGCCCCTCATTTGTGCCTCGGTACTTCGAGGGGCTTTTTATTACAAGGTTTCTGTCGGGGAGCAATACATATTTTGATTGTTAGCACACATTAAAATGACAGGTGAATCCATCCAATAATTTCCATTTGGTTGACTTACCATCGACTAATTTATGATCTCCATTCGATACGGTTCAGTTCTTCCCGGCAACGTTACGAGAGAGCCTTCCAACTCCCCTTCCATAAACTCGCCACTCATCAGCGCCAGTGCGCCCTGGGCAGCCAGCATGGCCTGGTCGATGGTAACTCGCACCCGTTGGCCGGGACTTGCCAGGTTCTCACCGTCGATCAGGAAGTAACGAGGCTTCAGTGTCTCTGTGGTACCGGTGTAGGTAGTGCCAGACACCGCGGCCTTGGTATAGCTCACCTTGCAAGCAACTGCAGCCTGGTCGCTGATGGCCATCACCATGTTGCCGCTGACCTTGTAATCGGTATCCAGTACCAGCGCCGTGCCACCAGCACTCAGCTTGATGGTGATGGTGCCTGGCTTGATAAACGCGGTGGCCAGCTCAACCCAGCCCTCTTTGCTGAGGGTGACCAGCTCATCCACCACCGGTGTCTCCGTCTGGGTGAACGCCACTTGCTTACCGGCGATGGCATCGGCCAGTAGTTGCTTGGTCATGGAATCCCACTTAATGGAGAGCTTTGCCGGGTCTTTGGGCAACTGAACAGAGTCCAGTGCCTGGCCGAAGGTGCTGCGCTTCTTGGAGATGCGCGACTTCTCTTCCGTGGTAGGCGGGGTGACGGTGATTTCGTTGACGTTGATGGGACCAATCAGCGGCCCTTTCACACCATTGTTGATGTCGGCGATGTAGACATCGCCAGCCAGCAGCAGGCCTTTGTCGATAAATGACATGCTTGGATGCTCCTATGGTATCCAGATGGTAGTGCCAACCTAGAGGCTGGCGGTATAGGTGAGGCTGAATTGGATCGAGGTCAACAAAGTATCACTGCCGACCTCTTCGGGTTCGAGGTTGATGTTGCCCGCGGCAATGGTAAGCAACGAGGTGCCGGGTAACGGGATCCCTGCCGTCGATGGCACCAATGCCGCCAGCACCTCCGATAACAGTTGGTCACGCCCTGCACGGCCTGCGCTCGCGGGTTGATAGAGGTCCACCTGAATATTTCGGGTGCGCCTCCACTCCCGCCCACGCCGCTCCGGCTTGCCTTCGCTCAGCTCGCGAAAATGTGCCAGCGGCAGGGGAGTGTGCTGGTCAATCTGTGGATCGCTGTCGCATATCTGCGCGTCCCCAGATAACGAGGTCACGCTGGCCAGCTTTTCCAACAATGCATCACAGATGATGGTCGCTTCTTTCATGTCATTGCCCTGGTAAAGGTACTGGCCAGCTTGGCTTGTAGCGCGGCCAGGTACTGCTCGGTGATGATGTCATTCCACCAGCCCCGCAGCCCCACCCCGCCGGCCATCACCAACCGCTGTTTGCCCGCCTTCTGATAGCGGATCATCGGGCGGCGCTTCTTGCCATAGGGGTTGATAAAGCCGTAGACCTGCA
>NZ_JBSTYP010000066.1:0-25746 GCF_054052405.1 Aeromonas aquatilis
GCTGGAGCGTTACGGGAGGGGCGTGAATATCAAAGCATGTTTGCATGAGGCGCTGGGGCACCCCATGCAACACGTAATTGGGACATAGCCTAATGAAAGCCAAACTCAACCAACCCCTGAATTTAACTCTCCCTCCAGTCCAAATCCAAACCCCGCCCACTGCGGATCTTGCCAGCCGCCAGCCAGAACTGGCACGTCAAATAAAGCAGCTTCCCTCCCCACTACTGCGACCGGATAGTAATCCACCAGGCTATCAGGAGATGCAACAGGTGGGCTTTGCCCAAGAGCACGCCGGTTTTCTGCTCCATGCCGGAGGGAATGATGTCTTTATCCACGCCAAGCGACGCGAGGGGGGGAGCCAGGGAGAGTTTCAGGGGGATAAGCTGCACCTGAGCATTGCACCGGATCGTCTGGCGGCCGCCTTCGAACTGTTGGCCCCCATGCTCTTCTCCGAAGACAGCCCTATCGACAAGTGGAAGATCACTGATCTGGCCAAGGCGCCCATGGATAGTCGAGTGGCAAAAGGTGCCCAGTTCACTCTCTACATCAAGCCAGCGCAAGAGGATGGGGCTTATCAAGCCGATGAGTTGAACAAAATTCGGCATCTGGTCGAGAACATCGAGCAGACTCTCTCTCGCCATGCCATCCCGGCTGGTGCACGGCCCGATTCAGACATTGCACCACACCACTGGCAGTTCACCAGCTACCGCAACGAATTTCACAGCGACCGGGAAGGAAACGCCGCCCAATCCGGCCGACTGCATGAAGAACCGGCCTACCAGTTACTCACTAATTAATTACAGCAACGATGGCTGACAAGGGCCGCGACTCTCAGCATCGCCTGTATGGCACACTGACTTTCACCAAATACAGGCGCAGATTGCCTGCCAGCTTGCTCGGGGTGGCAGGTATTCTCTGAAAATCTGGGACACCCACCAATTTGACAGCAGCGTAGCATGCTGCTTCGCTTGATGGGTCGCTAGTCGAGGAGTGTGCCATGACCATCGCTCGTTCACGCCAGATCAGCTTGCAAGATACACCCTATTACCATGTGGTCAGCCGTTGTGTGCGGCGGGCCTTCTTGTGTGGACAAGATACGCATTCTGGCAATAGCTATGAGCACCGGCGCCAGTGGGTTGTCGACAGGCTTGGTCAGCTGTGGTTCTGAAATTGGGACAGCAACCGTTTTGCTTCACTCGCTTATCCATTCTATCCGGCAATGCTACCGCCCCTGAGTGTCAGCCCCCAGTCTGCTGCTTTTTACCGGCGATGTTGCACTGGCTTGGCTCATGGGTGACTCCGACGAGGCTGTTGCTAAACGAGTATATTAGCGTGCGATGCAGGAGAGGATCGCAGGGGGTGATGATTCTTTGAGCAAGCTCAATAAATTAATCATCTTGAGCCGTGTTGCAGTCCAACATCCACAACGAAAGGGTTGATCTCCAAGGGCTGAAAATGGGACTGCGACCGTTTTGTGCGCTGCGTAGCGAGCCCACTTAGTCACTGCCGGGCAGGGTATTGTCCTCCTGCAATCAGCCGAGAGTAGGGTCAGGTGTGCCATTAAGGATGATGGCGCAGCCGGATCAAAAGGCCTGTCATAGTTTCGGCGCTTGGCCTAGCAGCTTCCTCCTCCCTAGATGCCGGTCTCTCTGGTATGATGCGCCATCATTTAGCGACCGGTGACGAGACCTGCATCATGGTGGTCAGGCTGCCGGTACGGCCATTTTTCTTCGGGGCACATTTATGCGACCCGACCTACGGATCTTGAACATGAGCACTGAACTGATCTACGGCATTCATGCTGTATCCGCGCTGCTGGAGCGCACACCCGAGCGCTTTATCGAGGTATGGGCGCTGAAAGGGCGGGATGACGACCGGCTGCAACCCCTGCTGGCCGAGCTGGAATCCCTCGGCTTGCGCGTGCAGAGCGTGAACCGCAAGACCCTTGATGACAAAGCGGAAGGCAACAATCACCAGGGCATCATGGCCCGGGTGATCGAAGCGCCGAAGCTCGCCGAGCACGATCTGGCCAGCCTGCTGGACGCGTTGGCGGCACAACAGAGCCAGCCCTTCCTGCTGGTGCTGGATGGCGTGACTGATCCACACAACCTCGGCGCCTGCCTGCGCAGCGCCGATGCCGCCGGGGTGCACGCGGTGATAGTGCCGCGCGACAAGGCCACCGGCCTCACCCCGATCGTGCGCAAGGTTGCCTGTGGCGCCGCTGAAGTTGTGCCGCTTATTCAGGTCACCAACCTGGCCCGCACCCTGCGCGAGCTGCAGGAGCGCGGCGTCTGGATTGTCGGTACCGCTGGCGAGGCCGATCACGACCTCTATCAGGCCAAACTGACCGGCCCGATGGCGCTGGTGATGGGCGCCGAAGGCAAGGGCATGCGCCGTCTGACCCGCGAGCACTGCGACGAGCTGGTGAGCATCCCGATGGCGGGGGCGGTATCCAGCCTCAACGTCTCGGTGGCAACCGGCGTCTGCCTGTTTGAAGCCGTGCGTCAGCGTCGCGGTTAATCATGCTGACTGACAGACCCCCCTTCGATTGGGCGCAGGTCGCAGATAAAGAGGAGGCCGCGCGCCTCCTCTCTTTTGCCCGCCCGCTGACCCTCAGCCCGAAAAGCTGCCTTTGGCACGCCGGCGACAGCCCGGATCTGCTGGTCAGGGTGGAGCAGGGGCTGCTGCGGGCCAAGCTGGTGCTGGAGGATGGCCGCGAGTACATCAAGGAGTTCTACTGGGAGGGGGACGAGTTTCTCGACTTTCACCACCTGCTCAGTGGCGAGCCGGCCCGCTACGGCGTGGAGGCGCTGGAGCCCTGCCGTCTGCAGCTGTTCAGTCTGGCCGACTTGCGCCAGCTGCCCGGCTGGCCGCGCTGGTACCAGCACCTGCTGGAGGTGCAGTTGCGTATCAAGGAGGAGAAAGAGCAGTTGCTGCTGACCGGCAGCCCGCAGGCGCGCTATCAGCACTTTCTCGACAGCTTTCCTGCACTCGATGCCAGAGTGCCAGACCACCAGATTGCCGCCTATCTCGGCATTACTCCCATCAGTCTGAGCCGCATTCGCAAGCGGTTGAAAGCGCTGAACAAGGAGTAGTGTCGCCGATGCGTCATGAGAGGCTGTGTGGCCACCAGATTTCAGACCTTTCATACAGTCCGTCTCGGCATCGCGCCAGCCAGTCAGCCTGAGCCGCATTCGCAAACGGCTGAAAGAACTTAACAAAGGTTAATGCAGGGCGCTGGCGCCGCGATTATGCTGGCAGACCGAACTGATAAGGAGTTGCCGATGAACTGGATCCTGAAACCCTGGTCTGAACTGACCACAGACGAGTTGTATGAGTTGCTGGCGCTGCGGGCCGAGGTGTTTGTGGTGGAGCAGACCTGCCCCTTTCAGGATCTGGACGGGCTCGATCGCCGCGAAGGGGTCTGGCACCTGCTCGGCTATCAGGGCGATCTGCTGGCCGCCTATGCGCGGATCATGGCGCCCGGTATCGGCGACGAGCTCGGCGCCGCCATCGGTCGGGTGGTGACCTCACCCAAGGCGCGTGGCGGTGGTCTCGGTCATAAGCTGATCAGCGAGGCGGTCAAGGCGTGCGAGGCGCGCTGGCCGACTCACAGCATCTGGCTGGGGGCGCAGGCCCATCTGCAGGGCTTCTACGGCCTGCACGGTTTTGTGGCGGAAGGGGAAGGCTATCTCGAAGACGATATCCCCCATATGGGGATGCGCAGAGTGGTGGCATAACCACTCGTCAGAGTGATTCAGAATGCAGAAGGGCCATCCCGCGGGATGGCCCTTCTCTTTATCGCCAGGCGATCACTTCTTCTTTTTCTTCTTGGCGGACTTCTTCTTGTCGACCGGCTTTTTCTTCTTCACCGGTACCCGCGCCTCCTTATGTTTCGGGCGCAGCTCGTCGATCACCCGGCGCTTGAGGCGCTCCTCGGTGTAGCGTTCAATCTTGGCGACCATCGCCATGTCGTGGGCTTCCACCAGGCTGATAGCACAGCCACGGTTGCCAGCGCGGCCGGTACGGCCGATACGGTGGACGTAGACATCGGCGCCGTAGGGCATGTCGTAGTTGATGACATGGCTGACGTTTGGCAGGTCGATGCCGCGGGCGGCGACGTCGGTGGCGATCAGGAAGGACACTTCACCTTCGTGGAACTTGCGGATCGACTCGATACGCTTGCTCTGCTCCATCTCGCCACGGATCCAGGCGCAGGAAATACCCGCAGCCTGCAGCTGGCCGGAGAGCTCCGCCAGACGCTCGCGAGTCTTGACGAAGATGATGGCTTTCTGGGTTTCCGGATCTTTCAGGATATGGGTCAGCAGCGTCAGCTTGTGGGTTGCGTCATCGGCCAGATGGATCCACTGGGTGATGGGGCGACGCTCGCTGCGGGGTGGCTCGGCGTGCAGCTCCACCGGATCCTTGAGGATCTCGTTGGCGAACTTCTCAAGGCCGGCCCCTTCCAGGGTGGCGGAGAAGAGCATGGTGTGCTTGCGGTAGCGCGCCTCTGCCACGATTCGGTTCACATCCTTGATAAAGCCCATGTCCAGCATGCGGTCCGCTTCATCCAGCACCAGTACCTCGATGTCGTGGCTCTCGAACTCCTCTTTCTCGATGTACTCGAGCAAACGACCCGGGGTGGCCACGACGATGTCGGTGGTTTTGGTCAGGGCAGGCAGCTGCTCTTCATGGCTGACGCCGCCGATGATGGTCTCGATGCTGAGGTTGGTGTGAGCCGCCAGCGCCTTGGCGTGGGCGGTCACCTGCAGCGCCAGCTCGCGGGTCGGGGTCAGGATCAGCATGCGGCAGGGGCCCGGCTTGCGGCGCGGGAAGTCCAGCAGGTGCTGGAGTGCCGGCAGCAGGAAAGAGGCGGTCTTGCCGGTACCGGTCGGGGCGGATGCCAGAATATCGCGGCCGTCCAGGGCTGGCTCCAGCACCATCTGCTGGATGGTGGTGGGGCGGGTGAATCCCATCTCGGCCAAGGCCCGGTTGAGGGCTGGGTGCAGGTCGAAATCATCAAAGGACTGGCTCATGGCAATACTCGGTCATTAAGGAAACGGCAGATTATAGGCGATTATCTCGTCGGCTCCTATTGGTGAGTGTGTCTTAGCCGCTATAATCGCCCACCATTTTTGCAGATGACGGGGGCCAGATGGGACGTAGTCGCGGATTTACCTTCAAACAGTTCCATATCAATCACGATCGCTGCGCCATGAAGGTGGGCACCGATGGCATTTTGCTCGGTGCCTGGGCGCCGGTCGAACAGGCGCGTCGAGTGCTCGATATCGGCACCGGCAGCGGCCTGATCGCCCTGATGCTGGCCCAACGCAGCAGATCTGACTGCCGTCTTGATGCGGTCGAGCTGGATATTAATGCGGCCAGTCAGGCGCGGGAGAATGCGGCGTCCTCTCCCTGGGCCGATCGGGTGACCGTCATAGATAGTGCCATTCAGGATTATCAGGCCGCCCCTTACGATCTTGTCGTCTCCAACCCTCCCTATTTCGTGGCAGGCCAGTCATTTAGCGATCCGGCGCGGGCGTTGGCCCGCCATACCGGCGCCCTCGACAGCCCCGCATTACTGGCTGCCTGCGATCGTTTGCTGAGCCCGAACGGGCAGGTGGCGCTGGTGCTGCCGACGGCGATGGCCGATGAAATTTTATGCATTTCGGCGAATTATGATCTGCATGGCATTTGTTATACAGCTGTTATCACCAGAGAGGGTAAAGAGGCAAATCGTGTTTTATTGCTACTTGGCAGAGGATTAAACAGGTGTGAGAGGGGTGAAATTGTGATCCATTCTGCTGATGTGGCCTATTCCGACAGATATATCCAACTGACCAACCCCTTCTATTTGAAGATGTAAATTTCGTCTTGAACTATTTTTTCACGCCATTATGCTGGTTCCAGATCGAGCGCCCGCTCCAGACCAGCTAAAACCACTGGTTGCGATGAAAAAACATGCGGGGCTCTTTTTTTATACCCCCTGAACACACCCGGTCAGCGACCGATAAAAACTATAACAAGCAATAATTTACAAGACAGACGAGGTTGAACTTGACGAAATCACTCACATTGTCCGATGTACTCGGATTAGGGTTTATGACCTTCGCCTTCTACCTGGGCGCCGGTAACATCATTTTCCCGCCGTTGGCCGGTTACATGGCTGGTGAGCACCTCTCCCTGGCGATGTTTGGCTTCCTGGTCACTGCCGTGGGCCTGCCTCTGGTGACCATTCTGGCCGTGGCGAAAGCCGGTAACGGCTGGGCTGGCATGACCAAGCTGCTGCCTGCCGGTGTCGCGACTGCGCTGGCCGTTGCCATCTACATCATCATCGGCCCGGCCTTTGCCGCGCCCCGTACCGGTTTGGTTGCCTATGAAATGGGCCTCAAGCCGTTTATCGGCGATATGGGGCAGGCTGGTCTTGCTGCCTATACCGTGATCTTCTTTGGTGTGGCCATGCTGGTCTCCATGAACCAGGGCAAGCTGATGGACGCCATCGGCAAATACCTGACTCCGGTACTGATGCTGCTGCTGCTGACTCTGGCGGTCGGGGTATTCGTAGCGCCGCAAGGCTCCATGCCTGACGCGTCCGGTGACTATCAGAACAGCCCCTTCGTCAAAGGGATCCTGGAAGGCTACAACACCATGGACACCCTGGCGTCCCTGATGTTTGGCGCCCTGATCGTCGATCTGCTGCGCCAGAAAGGCATCAACGACTACAAGAGCCAGTTCAAGTATCTGGCCATTGCCGGCCTCATCTCTGCCGTTGGTCTGAGCGTGGTGTACGTCTCCCTGTTCCAGCTGGGTAACACTGCCGCCGGTGTGGCGACCGATGTCAGCAACGGTGGCGCCATCGTCAACGCCTACGTACTGAGCCTGTTTGGTCAGCCGGGTCAGTTCATTCTGGCGGCCATCATCACTCTGGCGTGCTTTACCACAGCAGTCGGTCTGATCTCTGCCTGTTCCGATTTCTTCCACAATCTGACCGGTATGGCTTACAAGAAGCTGGTGGTGTTGCTGGGCGTTATCTGTGCCGTGGTGGCCAACGTGGGCCTGAGCCAGCTGATCAGCCTCTCCATTCCGGTGCTGGTTGCCATCTATCCGGTTGCCGTGGCGCTGGTGCTGGTCACCTTCCTGAAGGGTTACTTCGGCCGTCCCCGTCTGGTGTTCCGTGGCGTGTTGATGGTTGCCTTCCTGTTCGGTTGCCTGGATGGTCTGGGTGCTGCCGGTATGAAGATGGATGCGTTTGCCTTCCTGCCGCTGTTCGACAAGGGCCTCGCCTGGTTGATGCCGACCCTGCTGGCCTGCGTAGTTGGCGTGATGGTGCGTCCGACCGAGATGGCTGCCGAAGCTGCCTGATCACACCCGATGTGATATTGCCAAGAGCCTGCCCCGTGCAGGCTCTTTTGTTTTTCATCTTTCTGCAGTCTGTGCTGGAGTGTGTGCTGCAGTGTCGTGATGATCGCTCTCGGCGACGTTCGTCTACCTGACGCCGGCCCTGATGGTGATGCTGCTTATTCTGGCGGTCGGGGTCTTTATGGCGCCACAGGGCACCATGCCCGATGCCAGCGGCGACTATGTCGAGACCCCGCTCATCAATGGGATGCTGGAGGGGTACAACACCATGGATACCCTGGCCTCCCTGATGTTTGGTGCCCTGATCATCGGTTTGCTGCGCCAGAAGGGGATCGAGGATTATCGCAGCCAGTTCAAATATCTGACCATCGCGGGCTTGATCTCGGCGGTCGGGTTGTCGGCTGTCTATATCTCGCTCTTTCATCTGGGCAACAGTGCTGAAGGGGTCGCGAGCGACATCAGCAACGGCGGTGCCATCGTCAATGCCTACGTCCTGAGCCTGTTTGGTCAACCAGGTCAGTTTATTCTGGCTGCCATCATCACCCTGGCCTGTTTTACCAGTGCGGTCGGCCTGCTCTGTGCCGGTGCCGACTACTTCCATGGCCTGACAGGTTGGGCCTATCGCAACTGGGTCATGCTGCTGGGGGCGCTCTGTACACTGGTGGCCAATGTGGGGCTGAGTGAGCTTATCAGTCTCTCCATCCCGGTGCTGGTAGCCATCTATCCGGTTGCCATCGCGCTGGTGCTGGCGACCTTCCTCAAGGGATGGTTTGCCCAGCCACGGCTGGTGTTTCGCGGTGTGCTGACGGTCGCCTTTCTGTTTGGTTGCCTCGATGGGCTGGGGGCTGCCGGGATGGCGATGGACGGTTTTGCCTTCCTGCCGCTGTTCGACAAGGGGCTTGCCTGGCTGCTGCCGACTCTGCTGGCCTGCGGCCTTGGCATCTTGGTGTGGCCAAGCGGTAAGCTGGCTGCCGAAGCAGCTTGATTCAGGATCAACGAGATAGCAAAGAGGCCAGCAGCTGCTGGCCTCTTCTGTTTCTGCCGGATCCGTTATCGGATCAGATTTGCGGGCCTGACGGCTTGGGTTTGCCATCCAGACCATACCAGTGGGTTTCTACCCGTCCGGCATGCCACTCGAAGGTGCCCCAGGGCTGCTTGGCTTCCCAGCGCGGGAAGTTGATGAGCACCCGGTTATCTTCGTACTTGTAGAGGGAGGTGCTGATCTGAATGTCCGACAGGATCAACAGCAGGGCCCAGCAGATGAAAATCCATTTCAAGGCTTTCCACATAGGGTTACTCGAAGCAGATTTCGATAGTGGCGCGACCGAAATCAGATTCGAACGGCATCATGATCTTGGTGCCATCGGCACGGTGGGTAATGGTGTGGTTGGGACCTGAGACGATGATGGGGGTCGCCATGTCAAACTCGTAGCCCTTCTCGCCCAGCATTCGCTTGGCACCGCCGGTCACCATGTTGGTGATTTCACCGACCATGTCGGTCACCTCTTCGTTGATGTTGGCGGGAGCTTCCCCCAGCATGCGGCGCATGATCTCCAGTGCCAGCCCCTTCTCGAAGCTGATTGAGAGGGAGCCACGGGTCTGCGGGCCGACCATGCCGATCAGGCCGGAGACGTCACCGCGCGCCAACTCATCCATCTTGCGTTTCGGTTTGCCCGGTTTGAGTTCCAGCTGTGCCATGGTCGAGAGCACATTGAGCAGGGATAGCAGGAACGGATTTACAAAATCAGCCTTCATGATGACTTCCTACAGTGGGCGTACAACGGGCACATTGGCCATGTGCCTCTATCGTCTTATTGGTAATAGTAAAACCATGCAAGTGGGCCTGCTCGGAAAACGCGCTATCGATCGCCGTATCGTGAAGCTCGACCACATCCCCGCACTCGTCGCAGATTAGCAACTGCATCGGGTGAGCGTGATCGAAGTGGCAACAGAAGATAAACGCGTTGAGAGATTCCACCTTGTGAGCAAAGCCTTGTTCGAGCAAAAAATCGAGTGCCCGATAGACGGTTGGCGGCTTGGCATTCGCTTCGGTTTGTTGCAGCTGGGCCAACAAATCATAGGCGCTGATGGCGTTGCCGTGTGCCGCCAGCAGGCGAAATACCTGACGTCGGGTCGGGGTGAAACGGATCCCTCGCTGTATACAGAGTCGCTCGGCTCGTTGTAAAAGTTGGTCTTGATTCATGATCGCGCAATGGCCCTTTCTATTAGCTGGATACTATCACAGGGCCCCGCATGGCGCGGTGACAAAATTCATTTTCTGGGGCTGCTTCACGTTGTGATAAAATCCGCCCCTTTCTTTAGCCAACCCGGATGATTTTTATGCAGGCGCAGCGTTTTTCCATCGCCCCCATGCTGGATTGGTGAGATTTTTTCTCTAGCCCTTATCTGGCGCGGCCTTCATTTTTCATGGGGCAGATATGGGGCAGGTGATGGCCAAAACGGTTCTGATCAGGGGTTCTCTCAAGCCTTTCAGCTCTTATTGTCTACTCTGCGAATGTGTCCCAACAACTTTGTTCGTTAGATACAAAAATAAACATCATCAACAGGTTATGTTGATGTTGGTGACCGTTTGATTATACTAACTCCAGATCTTAAGAGCGAGTAGGAGGGGGCATGAGTAGCAGCATCGTCATACTGCTCTGCCTATGTGCGTTCCTTGTTCTGTTTGCAGTGTTGGCAGGGTACCTCTACCACTTGAACCGGAACACTGACCGAGGCCAAAAATGATAAAAGCCCGCGATCATCGCGGGCTTACCTTTCCAAGAGGTTATCTTCGAGTCTCCATCCTCGTGATTGCCGTTAGCCTGCGCATTTCCTTCTCTCTCTGCTGGTCTATATAGTCAGCCAAGTCAGTCAGATGCACCAGATAATCGCTCTTTTGGCTGGTTCTGAACGTCGGAATGGGTAACATCCCGGCGTTGGCCCGCTGTCTGGCAGTTTGATACGACAGACCAAAATACTCACTACAGATCTCTTTAAGCGGCACGACAGGTTTCTCGTATTGCGCCAAGAGCATAAAAACGGTTTGCATGCTGTCACCTCACAACAGAGCCGGTGGAACTGGGAAAACCGGGAAATCCATTAATCCACCTCCAGCTCTGCCAGAGCTTTTTTGATACGCTCAGGCCAGATTGCAAAATAGCGGGCCGATTTTTTCTCCTGCACAACTTTGAGAGTCAATCGTTCTTCCTCATTGAATTGCAGCCAATCTCTTTTGACTAGTCGCAGCATCTGTGAGCGATATTGTGGACGTAAATTCAATGCCTGTTTCAGCACATCAGTTTTGACTAGCCATTGCAGCTCTCCCTGGTACGTCCGGCAGTAACCAACGCTAGAGCTCAGCCGACTGTCCAAAGGTCTTATATGTGGCCCCCAGCCCTGCACAGCCGCTTTCAGCATACAAAACAACCGGTAATCCTCAGTGTCCAAACCATGACCGCGGTTTTTTAGCCAGAGGCTGAAACAATGGTCAACTGCCTTCACTGAATGTTGCTCGAGCCAAGGCAGCAGGTTGAAATGGTTGGCCATAATCAGCGTGACCTGAACCAGGGCAAAACGCCTTATCACACGCATAACCTGGGGGCTGACGGGATAGCCAAGTAGGAGTTCTGCATCCTCTCTCATGAGGTCACTACGATATGAAAGGTGTTGCGACACTTTGCGTTCCAACTCCGTCTCTTCGTAGCTGACCAATCGATCTACCCATGCTGGAAACAAGGTGCCATAGTAGAGTTTGCAGCGTCTCTGCAGCTCATCTGCCAACAAATCTGGCCGTTTGTGACCATGGAGCGTATCAAACACGCCGTGCTGACCTATGACAGGGATTTCAACCACCCGGCTCAGCTGCCCAGCAAGTGGATCCTTGCCTAGTTGGGCCATATGCTCAGCCAGTGTCACCTCTCCATTGGATAAGGCGATGGTTCGCCAGGGCTCGCCTATGGCCAGCTGGCCAGTTTCATTGGCTCGGAGCTTGGGTCTACCGTTGCATATGGAGTAGACGGCAGTATCCACATCCTCTGCTCTTGCCTGAGATAATTCATCCAGAAAGAGCGGGACATCGTGGTGTAGTGCTGCGGCCGCAGCTAGGCCATTGGCTGTACTCAACCAGGTTCGCATGAGTGACTCATCACCTAGAATTGACGTCACGATCTTCAATGCTGTTGATTTACCAGACCCCGAGTCGCCATATAGATGGAAAATCACATTTTCTGCACCTGAACAGTTAAATAGCGGTGCGCTCAGGGCCACTCCGCAGCAAAAAATCAGCAGCGGATTACCAATGCAAAGTTTGCCGATCTCCTCCTGCCACTGTTCCAGCTTGCCAGATGACCTCAGTTTCACATCCAATCCCCTGCGCAGAAGATACAATTTTGCGTTACTCCTCGAGGCACACCAACTGGGAGTAACAAAGCCCTCAGCGTGCCACCCAGTTCGTTCAGCACAGGTTGCAGGTTCAGCACGTTGGATCTCATTGAGTAGATAGCGCTGGATACGTGGCCAAGCATGGGGGCTCAGTTCCAGTGGGTAGCCAGAATCAATCAACATCTCCCGAACCAGCCTGCTGTTATCACCCTGAAGATGCCGAATTAGGACAATATCCTGCAACTCAACACCGTCCAGATTCTTCCACTCTAGTAAAATGCCGTAGCTGCGTCTCTGATCTGAAGAGCGGGTTCGAGCCAGCACGTTGATATAACCCCCGAGCTTGACCCAGCGTTCGGATTCCCTGCATTCCAGTGCATCCGGCAGTAATCGAAATTCCATAAGCACCTCCCTCAAATGTTATTTAGATACTGCTGAATGTCAGACAGCTTGAATCTGATTGAACGTCCGGTGGGGCCTAGCCTGATGGGGGCTGGTAAGTTTCCAGATTTCACAAGGCGCCGTACTGTCGACTGTGAAAGGGAGGTCAGTTCTGCTACCTCAGTCATCGTTAGCAATGCTCTATTTTTTGTTTCAGCCATACATCCTCCAGATGTTTCATGTGTCGGCAGGAGCATTCTGAATGCCTGATGCAGAAAACATCATCGCTGAAAGTGCCCTTTTTGGGCAAAACAAAAAAATAATTTACATATATAAAAAAAACACATAGACGTGCCATTGGCTGAGTGTGGCCTAGTTCACTATTTCCTGGCTATTACCGTATTACTTTTTGATTCGCTAATCGGTCAGAAATTTCACATGTGAAATTTTTTGCGTCGACTTGGCTCGTAGCCCTGAGTGAGATCACGGACGGGAGCAATAGCTCAAAAAAATCCCCGAGCGATGCCCGGGGAGTTGTGTATAAGAGATAGCTCTAAAGGGGCATCTAGTCAGACTGCTACCGTTTCAACTGACCAAAGCATTACCAAAAAGATGAGCCAACGTATTCCCCGGTTTCAATGTCATGACCGTCTAAAACGAGCCGTATAGTGCTTTTTTTTCTGCCGGCATTGCTTGCGTAAGCATCTTTGGGGGTAATGAGCACACCATAGAATAGCCAGCCAACAAGAGCCCCTTGCCAAGAAAAAACAGCAACCAAGAACCAGAAAGTAAGATTTAGTCGCGAGTATTTTTGCAACAGATCCAGCATGGGTTTGAGCCAGTAAACAACTGGGATGGCTAGAACGGCATAACCCCACTCAGTGACTTCAAGCATTGCCCAGCCAAGGACAACAACAGCCATCAAAAATATATTAATTAAATCTTTCACGGTGACCTCCTTTAATATGTCACACTCACATTATCGCGATTTAATAAAATGCAACCATAAGAAAGCAATGATTTAATCATTAATGAGTGAAGGCATAGGGTAATGTTCATTAGTAGAGTCTGAAACATAAATAGTCCCTACGCCCTCACGTTTTAAATATTTCAATTTTAAAATTTTTCTGCCTTTAGGGCGAGATGAAAATAGAGTCTAACTCTCCATGGTTACTTAACCTTTATCCGGTGTGATAAAAAATTCAGGTTTCCCGGCTGTCAAGATAACCGGTGCTGTGTAGCCACCAGAATCCATTTTTTGTGATGCAACGAATACGAAGGCCCATGATGGAAGTTTCTGGCTGATACCTGCGAGCAGTTGATTTTTATCCAAGCTTGAACCTGTGGGGATATTCACCTCAATATGTGAGTAATCAGCCTTATTGCCAGCATTGAAGCTATAGCCTGTTTTCCCCATCGCTACAAAATCAGGTATTTTTTGTATGTTATCTGCGGGGGTATGGACTATTGTGCTGATATTACAAGTTTTGTCGTATTTGCCTCCTGCTGCTTCCCAATCTGGACACCCATATTCTGGAGCAACAATTCGAACCGAGGAAAGAATGTAATCAGATATGAGAGGGAGACTCTGGAGTTTATTTTTGTTATCAACAACGTATTTTACATTCGCCTGTTGTAAAGATTTCTCAATGCCATCCAATAGGGTGCTCGACATCATCTCCCTAGCTTTTATCTCATCACTGGCCTGCGACTCTGGGACCCATCCAAATACGCTATCGCGTTCCATGACCCCTTCCGGTGCAAAGGCGCTGGTCAATAAGCCTAATCCCAATGACTTACCCCAAGCCAACCCGAATCCGTTCCCAGAGTTGAACAATAGTGCATTACTTGTGGTGTCCAATCCTTTGCTGGTAAGGCTGTCTCTCTGGTCGTTAGGGACGTCGTAATCCTTGGCTTCCTGGAGTCCCCCAGCCTGAGCCAGGTTATAGGCTCGGCTATGATCTGTATTGTATTGGTAGCTATGCGTTGTCATTGCACAACCTGAGGCCAATCCCAGCCCGGTTGTAACGATTATTGTTGTTAGTTTTTTCATCATAAAAGTGTCTCCTATGGCACTGTTTTCAGGTTGCCACAGCCCCTACAAAAACCAATGTGATGCAGTTATCACATTGAAAATATTCAATATATGCTCTTATTGAACAATTTTTCAGCGGCTGGATAGAACGCCCAAGCTGAACAGAGACAGGGTTGTTGTGAAGGGACTTAGAGATGAGAACACTCTCTGTCGTGGCTCACTCAGAGCATCAGGAGAGTCACTTCGCCTATCTGGATGTTTTACTGATTTTTTCTATCCGCATCTTTCACATGTGAAAGTTTTTGCAGTTTTTGTTTCTCTCTGTAGAGGTATCCGACAGTTACTGCAACGCCGAAAAAAAATAGAAATAGACAGACCAAGACCACAATGCTGTTCATAAAACGCCCTCAATATAGTTACAAAAACTATGTGGCACGTGGTGAGAAAAGTCAATAACCACTTGATTTTAAATAACTTTATTCGTTACGAACAAACTTCATTTTCTAGGTCATAAACGAGTGAGATCTGGCATTGATGTCCGGAGTTGTAGAAACAAGTCAGATAGATTTTTATCCTGTTTGTCATATAGATAGCCCCAGGATGATTTCCAATACCATCATCGCCAATGGCTCAGAAATATACCCTGAGGCTGTACGAGCACCACCGAAGTGGCTTGGTGAGCAACTGCTAATCAGTTTGCACTAGAGCCGTATCATGACAGAACCTCCGCCTCATGGAGTTGCTGGCTCAGAGCGCCCAGCAAGCGCTGGCTGCTTCGAGAAAGCCGACGCATCTGCATCAACTGGTCATTGAGTTGGCGTATCAGGGCAAAACCTTCCTCTGTGGCCAGAATTACTGGTTTTTCCCAATCATGTGCAGGGGTGAATGTGGATTTGTAATACGAAAACTGACCATTACGCGGTAGGTAATGGCTAATAACCTTGTTTTTACCTGACCCTTTGGGCTGCTCAACGAATTGGTTGTAGTACCAGTGGCATTCCAGCTTGAATTGACGAACTCGTGCCCTGCAACCGAAATGGCCTGGATAACCAGGGGTCTGCTTGGTTCTGTGTGCTCGATTGTGTTGCCAAAAATAGTCGCAGAGTCGATTCGCTAAAAACTCGTAGCGCCTCTGCTCAATCTCCGCCATGTCATGGATGGCGATGAGGTACTCCCCGCACTGCTGTAGTGCCATACAAGTGGCGTTATCCCGATCAGCTTGAGTCGTCTGTTTACGACTGATTGTTCGCCATGCTTCTGCCATGCGGGAAATGTTCTGTTGTGTCATATGTCCTCCAGTTCTTGGTTATGACACAACAGATGCTAAACAAGGGGATGCTAAAACCTGCGCTCTGTATCGGCCCTTTTTGGGCACATTGAGCGATATTTCAGGTCCCAAGGTAATTATTTGCAACCCAAAAGACCTCTCCAATTCCCTTCCAATAGCTTATCTGATGTGGGACCCATCAATAATGAGCAATCGAGGTCTGCTACTTGGTGCAGAGACCTTGAATCGCTCATTCCATAAACCATGTGGGACCTGTCTGTAATCTGGTGGTTCCACATTAGCGGACAGCTCAGGCTAACCATCCAACAGTGTGACATGGAGGTGAGGCCTGTTCGATACGCATGAAAAATCCGAAACCAATTGGTTCCGGATTTTTACACATCAGACGCAGCGGCCAATGACGACTTCACTAATCAGCATCAGCCTCTAAATGCTGATTTTTTCTGGCCATCCATTCACAAAAACTGTTCCATCTGAGTTGATACGAACTTCAATTAAGCGTTCAACTGCATCTCTTTTCTCGATCTGTGCATCATAACGCTCCGTCAAATAATGGAATTGCTGATTTGTGGAGCCAACCCAACGGCGACTGATCTCCGGCAAACTCGCCTCATACGGACCATCTACCAACACATCCGTGTAGCGAAGCAGTTGATCAACCCCAGGTAACTGCATAGCATCAAGCTCAGTTTTCGTATATCCACTAAATACCATCACTGACAGCCCCAGCGACTGTGCTCCTTGCGCAACAACAGCCAATCCTTGTGCTTGCAACATGGGCTCGCCACCGAGAAAAGTCACCCCTTCCAGATCATGCACATGATGCGCATTTGCCAGCCAATCGAGAACCGATGAAGTCGAAACAAGCTCACGCTCAACCAGTTGCAGATACCCTGGGTTGCAGCAGCCACGGCAACGCTTGTTGCAGCCTTGCGCCCACAATGCTGCTCTTCGCCCCGGCCCTTCGGCTTCGGTGCAAGGTAGACGAGATGCCACGTTCAGCCAATGCACGAATTCACTCCTGCTCGAATAACAATTTGCCACCTGCAATATGAACTTCAATTACCTTGCCCCGGATCTGATCAGGGGCAGCCATTTGTGCAAATAGAAAATCGGCCAATGGGTCAATCAGCTTATTGGTCAGTGCGTTGGGGACGCCGCGACCACCCGCCCCGCGATCCACATCTCTAACCAGCAAGGTCAGTATCTCGGCCTCCTTAACCAGCCTCAAATCCGAAACACCCCATTTATCCTTCAGCCCTTTGCGTAATGGCTCCAACTTGGCGCGGGCGATATCAATCAAGAAGCCATCATCACGCATGAAGTTGAATGGAATGATATTGGCTTCGCCAATGCGCCCTAGCAATTCTGGGCGCTTTAATCCGTGGATGAAATGCTGTCGCACCTTTTGGATGAATTCATTGCGCACATCCTGGCTTTCATGGCTCACTTCGGCTGCGCCAATATTCGATGTGAAGACGATGACGGTATCCGAAAACAACACCGTTTCGCCCTTGCCATCCGTCAAGCGCCCGTCTTCTAGAATTTGCAAAAACTTATCGAGAATGCGCGGGTGCGCTTTCTCAATCTCATCAAACAGCAGCAGGGAAAATGGTTTTTGCTTGACCGCATTGGTCAACTGCCCGCCAGCTTCGTAGCCCACATAGCCTGGCGGTGCGCCCACCAACCGCTGGTCAGCATGCTCGTGATTAAACTCTGACATGTCAAAGCGAAGGCAGGCTTCTTCGTCGCCGAAGAGAAATTCGGCAATGGACTTCGCCAGTTCAGTTTTGCCGACACCCGTAGGTCCAACAAAAAACAGAACGCCCTTGGGAGTTCTTTGCCTGTACGAATGTTGAAGCCCCGAAAGTCCCGTGAAGGCTCGCACAAGGATACGCCGCACCGATTCAATGGCTTCCCCTTGACCTTTGACCCGCCGCCCCAGGGTTTCGACAATGGTCTGAAGTTTTTGGTGATTCAGTTGCTCCCAGGGACTGTGCCTGCGGCCATGGCGATATAGGTTGAGCAGAGACAAGGCACTTGAGACTTCAGTCTCCTGTCGTGAAAGTCGTGCGAGATTATGAATGTCGCGGATACTCTGGCCTTCCAAACCATCCACGAAGTCAGCCAACTCTCGTCCGCCTTGCTGTAAAGGGTGCTGCAGCCGAAACACTTCTTTCAAACCCAATACGGCAGACTCGCGAATCTGCCTTGCCGGCAAAGGAATTGCGATTTCCCTGAACAAGGGGTTGTTCAGGTAGATCGATGGCGGCAGCACATTCACCCCCCCACACAGCAATACCAACAAAGATTGCGGTTGACCAATGCTTTCAGCATTGCGAACCATGGCGGCATCACGAGTCGCCTGTCCCAGACGCAGCAGCCATCCGCGTTCGTTCTCACTCAACGAATTAACGCTACCAAATAAATATTGCGTCCAGTCCAGCACGAAAGCGACAGGCTTTTCGGCGCGCGGTTGCCTCAGCCATTGCGCAGCGACAGTCAGTAAGTCATCTGCGCTGACCGTAATGCCGTTGGATGCAGGGCTCGCCACAGGTGTAGGCGGCAAATCACCCATGTCATAGGCATTCCCCTCAGATGTACTTTCTCTTGCGGCTGGCGGTGTAACTGAGCTTTGCAATTCCCCCCAAGTTCTCGCATCAACACCACTGACACCATTGACACGGTTCCAGAAAACTACATGCTGATACCCACGCTGACGCAGTAGGCTCATCAACGCGGTAGGCAACGCTGTCCATTGCCCTGGCGCTTCGGGAGCGGATGTCAAATCACCCGTATTACCGTGCAATATCAATCCGCGCCGTATGCCGCATTCGCGGCGAAAGTCTTCCTGCCATGGCAACAAAACTGAACTCATTTGTTTCTCTCCTGTGTCGCATCCGGGTAAGGGCGTGCATCCTGATCTTGGTCATCGGGATTGACCCAAATCACGCGCTTGTCGCTCAGACTGATGCCGTAAGCATCTTGTAGCGTTGCCATGACGGGGGCGACATCTTTCTCGCACGTTTTGCCTTTGTACTGATGAAACTTGTAGCTGAGATGGCCGCTCAAGTTGACGCGGAAATCTGCTTGCGCACCAGCAGGGCGACGGGCGCGAATCAGCACTTGGTCTTCCTTTTCCGATACAAGATGCTCTGGCCTATCCACAACAAAACCTGCTTGTTGTAGTGACTGATAGACTGCCCGCACAACTTCACGGCGCTGGCTTTCATCTACGGCAGCTTCATCCTGTTCTTGCGCCAGTTGGTTCAAGGCTTCAGCCTGCTCTGCAGGAGCCAGTCCAATTGCATGGGTCAATGCCTCGCGAAGCTTGGCAGCGCGTTCGCCACCGTCTTTATTTGCTTCCAGCTCCAACTGCTCTCTTTGCAGCGTCAGTACGTCGGCCACAGCCTCGCGCCGTACACGATTTTTCAACTCTTGCAATTGGCGTTCAGCGTCCGCTTCATATCGCTGCTGAACTTCGCGCAAGGTGGCTGAAACTTGCGCCGAGGTCATGTTATTGGCAGCATTGCCAAATAGTCGCTCCCGTAGTTGCTGCAACTCGGCAAACGCGGCGTTGAGTGCGACAGGAGTGCTCCAGCCACTCAAACCCTCGCGCCATGCAACTTCAAGTTCTGTCCTCAGCTGAAGCTGTCGTTTGACCTCAGCTTGCTGCGCTTTGCGGAATGCTTCAGCTGCGGCTAGCTCCGCCTCTTGACGAGAACGGCGCTGCTCACGCACAAATCTTGGTAATCCGTGAAATCGTCCACCTAGGGAACGGCTCATCTCTCTGGCAGCAAACGGGTCTGAATCCAGCAGAATCTCCATTCGGTCAAGAGCGATGTTCAACTCACGAAACTCTTCCGGAACTATGGCATCTAGTCCTTGACCGATGACATCGGTCAATACGCTGCGGTAGCGCTCAAGGAACGGACGCGTTGTTTCGCGCACACGCTGTCGATCAAGCTCCTGCTTGCGTTGCCGTTGAATTTGGTAGCGATATTCGTCTGCCCGACTCATGGTTTCATTTCCTTTTGTTTTTTCTATTGCCTTGCTTCCGTGGATGCATACTTGGCGAGGCAACGGGCACAAGTCGCGAAGGCGCATATGACTTGGAGTCTTGCGTGTTAATGCCAAGCGACTGCGCCTTGTTGCGGAGGTTGATGTCATTACTTACAAACAAAACTTCATTCAGCCGGAAGAACAACGCAGTTGAAAGAATGGCGTGGTCGGGTTGCTTGGCATCCCACTCCGCGGGCAGCAAGGCCGTGTATTCTGTTGCATGGTGGATGCGGGACGATGTCGCATCCAACTGGCGAATGGCTGCGCGCGCCTTGGCCGCGCGAGTCTCATCTTCACTAGTCTTCAAACCATCCAATTCGCTCAGAACCCGATGCGGCACAACCGGAATATCGTCGGAAAGAAGATCCTGCAAAAGCTCAGGATTTTCCATCAGAGCGCTGGTGTCGAACACTACAACGCGGCGCCCAATCTCAACCGGGGCAAGCTTGTCCTGAGCCAAAAGACTCCAGCTTTCCACTGCTTTATTCAACGCATCCCAGAGGGGCGATGATGTATTTAAAGCGTGGAAATGCTCAGCCGCTTTGCGCCAAGCGCGCACGGCATCTAATGCACCCGGGGTCAAGGTACGCACATCCATTTGGTTACTACCCGCCGCTTTCAACGCTTGCTCGCCAATACTCCGGTAAATATCCTGGACGGCTTTCTCAATAACTTGCATTGATTGCTGTATGGCGTGTGGGCCATACAGCCTCAACTCTTTGCGCTCCAATGCGTATTCCAGCCACACTTGCCGTAATTCGAAGGAGAGCAATTCTTCTGGAATTTCAGTGGTGGAAGACAAGGCCGATCGCAATTTTGCCAATGATTCCAAGGCGCGAATGGGGGCCGCATGGCGCAGCAGCGCGGCTTGCAGAGGCACAGCCTTGTCTGCAGATAAGACCTGAGCTATCTGGATTAATAGAGAAACAACATCTTCAGGATCAAGCTGATTGGGCGTATATCTCAACGACTCATCAATAGCTTTCGACAGAGATTCTTCCCAAGCAGATTTCCAGCCTTTCTTATCGGGCCGCCACAATCCAATTGCTTGTGTAGCGGGTTCGACCAATGCCATCAGATCGTCCAGTGGCTGTTCAGCACGTGTGGCAAGCCACGGCCACACCGTTTCGCCGAGTGCATCGACATCTCGCCATGCTACGGACATGAAGGCAATCCGTGGGTCATCGGAGTGCTCGCAAGCGCCTTCTAAATCTCTGCTCATCTTGGCCCAAAGCTCGGTTGCAACCTGGTCATTCAACGTCACCGCCAGGCCACACAAACGCGGCTGTCCGGCCCAATAGAGGCGGAGGTTACCGGCTACTTCTACTTGAGCGCTCACTCCGTCGACCTGCGGCAGAGACAAGCTACGAAATCCCGTCATCATTCCTGTCGGGGTGGGCACGAGCAGTGTGAACACGGTCGGTTGATTGCCATTGGCAACCAGTTTTGGTGCGTTCACTTCAGACGATAAAACGATAGTGGGTGTTGTTGCATCCGCTGCCGCAACCCCTTGCGCAACGATGCACAACCGCGCTCTGGCTGTCCCCACTTTTGTTGCGGCAATAGGGCGGGCAGTTCGGGCATCTCGTAAAACAGAAGAGTCAATGATGGGCAGCAAGGAATCTGGCTCGCTTGTCAGTGCGTCAGCAAGCAGAATTTCCCATGCCAGTTCGGGTTGCGCTTGCTCCAGCCAACGCTCCAACGCTGCATCACGCGGAGCGCTCGCGGACAGTGCACCATCCTCGCTGCACGAGATCTCGAGTCGACGCTCCCCCCATCCCGCTGGATGCATCAGGGGCGCTATGCGGTCTATAACTGTCGCGGGGTTTTTCCAATCATACGTTTCCTGCGTTATGGCGCGCTCAACCTGCGGCAGCGGATTTTGCGGCCTTAACGCCTGCTCAGCGACACTGACGCGACTGAAATCACTTTGGCTGAGACGCGCCCCGTCGTTTTGGGTGGGCTTAATCTCGTCGCTGATGGGGTCATAACGGTGCCAGACCTTAACCGTACGCGAGCGCACAGGTAGGCTGTCGCTGCGCAAAAATTGCAAGCCATCGGCAGTCAATTCAAGCTCAGTTAGAGGTGCCTCGGGCATATCCAGAGCGTAACGTGTGGGCAGAGCACCTAAAGCAGAAAGCTCAGATACGCAGCCTTCCAGCAGTTCACGCACATCCCCTGCGCCCAGTTGATCACGGAAAACACTCAGCAAAGACAAGTTCTGCTTGTCAGGCAATTTGAGTCCAGGATTACACAGTCGCAACACCATTCGCTCGAACACCGTGGGCTTGCGCTCGGTGTGATAAGTCACGTCAGATTCAATTCGATACAAGGGCAAGGAAACGGAAATTTCTGCTAGCTTCATGCGCGGCCTCCGCGATTACCGTAGTTGCCGCCCTTGGGCGCAGTCGTCCGATTTGGTGGAGCATTAAACCTGCCACGCTGCTGTTGTGGCTGCTGAGGCAGCATGTCGGGTGACATCAACTGCCTTGCCGGAACCAACCGTGCATCGCGCTCCAGTTGATCAAGAATGTCCTTGTAAACGGTTCGCTTCACGCTGCCTGCGCGGTCCATGTGCGGCAAATCCACCTCATAGGACGCATACATGCTTTTCGCGCCGAAGACGATCAGCAATGCCTGCGCGCGAGAAAAGGCCACATTAATAAATTCGAAGCGAGCGACATTGGCCTTACTGGAACGACGCCGGATCTGATTGCCCGAGCGCAAAGGGTCGTGTCCATCGTGTCGCACCATGCTGACCAGCACGATCGATTTTTCCTTGCCTTGATAGCGAATCACGGTATTGACTTCAACATCCAGACAATCAAAACGCCCGTTGGATTCCTTAGGCCTGCGGCGGCGGATGGCTGCGCGAATTTCTCTGCATTGGTTAGCATAAAATGACACCACGCCGACCTTGCATTTGTTTGTCCGCGAGTAGCCCTGTGCAGCGGATTGCCGCTCAATCTGCTCTAACGTTTCCGCAATCAACTCCGCTTCCAGGCGATTGGTGCGCCGGGGCTGGTGACCGTCCATATCTTCACGGTGAATTTGATTGTTTAGGTTGTAGGTTGTGTCCACCCACAATGCATGGTCGTCCGGAGTGAGCAAGGGCGAGCCGCCGTCCACACTCTTCAATGTCAGTCCGTGAACACGACGAAGCCTCGGGTCTGGGTCATCGTCAGGCCGAAGAAGACCGCACACCAACTCTCCACCTTTATAAAAATGGTTCACCATCGCCATGATTTGCGGGTGCATGCGGAACTGCACACTGAGCCGTGCCCGGATCGCATCGTCCGCCATCTCGAAATGCGACTTGAACAACGAGGCTGTGACCATTTTCTCGAAGCGGCGTAGGTTGTCGGGGGTCAGCATGGTCTGCGCTTCGGCAGGGTGACCTGTGCTGTTTTCCTCAGCGTTGGCCGCTTCGTTTTCTTCTACTTCATCCATGAAGCTGCGGGCTTCGTCGCCTTCCTGAAATAGCGGTGGCAGTTGGCGGTGGTCGCCCACCAGCACGGCGCGGCGTGCGCGCATCAAGGGCATCAACAATTCCAGCGGGGTAGCCTTGCTCACTTCATCAATGATGGCGACATCAAAACTCGTCTGTCCAGCATCGTCCAGCGTGCGCTCATTTTCGTTGCAAGTAATGGCCACCACATTGCAGCTCGCCAGAAAATCTGCGCCCAGATGCTGCCAATCTTCTGCTGCGACGTTGTTGCGACTCAAATCGCGCATCCAATCTTCCAGCAATGGCCCCCATGTCATGCGTTCATGTTGCTGGCTGGCCTGGCGGTGCTCCAAGGCTTTGATGACTTGGGCAACTGTGTCGATGCGCTGCGACAAAGTCGCAGCAGGTTCTAGCGGCAGCCGGCTACCTTGGGTGATCGCCTCATCCTGCAACAGAGCCTTAACCTTCAGTTCATGCTGCCTGCGCTGCTCATCCCAGTCATCTAGGTTGCTTTGAGCGATGCGCTGCTGGTTCTGCGCACCTTGCACAAGACCATCGCTCGGAACTTGAGGTGCGGGCTGCGACAACTGCGCCTGCAAGGATTGCTTGATGATTTCGACGGCCTGTTTGATGCCCGGCTGCGCCCTCTCAAGCATAGTTAGGCTGGCATCCATTTCGTCTGCCAGTTGAGAAGCGCTTTTAATTGGAGCGCACCATTCGGAAGCTTGGCAAAACAGGCCTTCATAACGACTGAGATCCAAGCCCACACCTATCTGCTCCAGCTCTTTGAGTTCCTTTTTCTTGGCTTGCCAAGACGTAACTAACGATCCGTCGTGCACCATTTGATCCATCAACGAGGCAACTTCGTCGCGGAGCGATTCGATACGTAGTCGGGTGCTAACATCCTGAATTGGGCCATCCGCAGCTTCACGCAGGCGGCGAATGTCCGCAGCAATGGCTTCCCGCACATTCGTGAAACGCCGCCATGCGACCAGCATATGCGCCAGCATTGCGCCCCGACTGCCTGCATCAACCAGCCAATCGTCCATCGAAAATTTCACGAGTAATCCTGCCGCCTCGCAGGAGGCAAGGCATTGCGCCAAATTTCTGGCAGGCTGCTCCACATCACGCAAGTCGCCATACAGCGTTTTGGCTTCACCATGCAGCAAGACCAGAATGCTTTGTAGGCGATGGCGTTTGGCCTGGTCGTCATCCAGCACAGTGCAAGCCGCGTCATACGCTTGCTGCGCCTGCCTTGTCTGGCCGCGTGCCGATGCCAAGTCTGCTTCAAGCTGCCCGCGTCTGGTACTTAACTCCTTTTCATCGTGCAACACGAAAGCCGCTCGCTCATGCCACACTTCCAAGAGGCGCAAGTCCTTTTCACCGCGCTTCCAAACGGCAAGACGATCTTCGGTTTGTCCTGCCAAGGCCTTGTAGTAGCGCTGCAAGGATGCTTGCCCCGCGAAGGAAGCACCATCTTCCGTCACCTTGCTTTCATTCCGCGCCAACCGCACTACGCGCAAGGAGCTGTCATGGCCCAGCCTGTCCAGTGCGTTGTCCACGGCGGTGTGCGCTTGCGATGCCAGCAACACCCGCTGTCCACGTCGCGCCAATTGGACAATGGCCTCCGCAATCACTGTGGTCTTACCCGTGCCCGGAGGGCCCTGAACCAAACACAAATCCGGTGCGGAAAGAATCTTGACCACGGCTTGTTGTTGGTCCGGGTTGAGCTTGTCGTTGGCCCACCAGGTCACCGTTTCCAAACGCTTCGGCACGGAAACCTGTGCAGCCTCGAACAGATAATCCGTTAGATACGGCGCGTAACCGCCCTGTTCCTGCAGCTGCCGCAGCGCCTGTTGATGGCGCTTGATCAGGCTCATGTCGCCCGCCGTTGAGATGGATAGAAAACCAGACTCCGGAATCCGATTCAGGATGCGCTCGCGCAAGGCATCTGGCTCCTCTGCATTGGCGAGATCATTTGTGTCGTCTTCGGTCAGAGAGACGGTCAATTCGGCAAGCACGGGCGCAGGCCAAGGACATTGCGGCAAGTTTTCGTCCTTGGGAAATTTCCTATCTTGCGGTAATGATACCGGCTCCGAGAGCCTGCCAGCCTGCCCCAGGCGGGGAAGGCGGCGCTCCTCCCTTTCAGGCAGTCCGAACACCCAAGGATCTTTGGATTGCCCCACCTGAAACGCCACAAGATCATCCCGCCCCAAGGCCTTACGCTCTTTTTGTAAAGCCTGTGCGCTCTGTCCGATCAAGGAAAAAACCAACTGCTCGTCACGCCATTCACGGCTGACATAGCGCAAACCGCGCGCCTTGTGGCGAATGAGGCTTTCTTTCCACTGAAGAAATTCACTCCACTCGGTCAACTGCTTTTCGGTTTGCTGCGTGATTGGCGGCAGGTCGAGCATCAGTTGCGGTGTGAGTAAATTATTGACGCGCTGAATACGCTGCTGGCCTGGCGCGGATTGCACGTTGTCATGCACAGCAAACGCTGTAAATTCACGTTCGAACGATCGTGCAGGAAGATCCGCAGCCTCGATGAAACTCTTAACTTGGAAGATTGGTGAATGATGTTCGGTAAGCCAGCTTCCTAGTGCAATGAAAGTGCATCCCTCCCGAAACGGCCAATCCCGCCCAGCGGCGTTAACTCGAATCGCCATCTGTGAGTATCGTGGATTCTGCTTGTCCCTCTGCGCGAATTCAACTTCGAAGTGCGACACTCGCCTATGCCGCCTGACGGTACTCTTCGAATACCTTGACAGGCTGCCTGAATCCGAGACATTT